>JBDTSC010000066.1:0-12414 GCA_039931375.1 Ardenticatenales bacterium | reverse complement strand
CTTCAGCCTCCGCGCGTTCGCGGCCCTCCGCGCGTTCGCGGCCCTCCGCGCGTTCCCGGCCCTCCGCGCGTTCGCGGCCCTCCGCGTTCGGCTCGCCGTCGCCCACATGCTCGACCACCGCCAACACGTGGTAGGATCGCTTCCTCTCAAACCGAGGCAGAATCCTCGATCGGCAGCGGCCGGGATGTGCACTCAAACGAAAAGGAATGCACATGACGCTCGGATCCGATGCCGCGACGCCCGCCTCACACGCTGGCGGTGCCGGCCGTACCGTCCTGCGCCGAATCCGCAAGGGCATGGTCGTCGCCCTCGTCCTCATCGCCTTCCTCCTGCTGGCCGGTGCCGGCTACGAAGCGCTGGCGGGCGGCGTCGATGCGTACCCGTTTCCACCGCCCGGCCAAATGGTCGATGTGGGTGGTTATCGAATGCACATCCACTGTGTCGGCGACGGGAGTCCGACGGTGTTGCTCGACGCCGGGCTGAGCGGATCATCGCTCGATTGGAGCCTGGTCCAGCCCGACATCGGCACGACGACGCGCGTGTGCGCCGTCGACCGCGCCGGCGAAGGCTGGAGCGAGCCGGGTCCGGCGCCGCGCAGCCCGCACCAGATTGCCGGCGAGCTGTACCGCTTGGTGACAGCCGCCGGCATTGCTGGACCGTACGTGCTCGTGGGACACTCGCTGGCCGGCAAGAACGTCCGGCTGTTCGCACTCGACCATCCCGACGAGGTCGTCGGCATGGTGCTCGTCGACGGGCGGAGCGAGTACGTCGACGCCCATACGTCGGCCGCCGACGCTGATGCCTTCCAGCGCGCGATGCGGGGCGAAGACCTGTTGTACGGGACCGCCCGCCGGTTCGGCATCGCGCGACTGCTCGGATCCCGGCTGATGGGCGCGCCGACGATGCCGGCCGCGACGCGCGCGGCGATCGCGATCCTCAACAGCCGGCCGGCCGCCATCGAAGCCACCACCGCCGAGGCGGTACAGCGCGCGACCGATGATGCCCAGCTGGCCGCCGCACCGTCGCTCGGCGCAATGCCGCTCATCGTGCTGGTGGCGGGGCAGAACGCGGTGTCCGATCCGCTTTGGTTGGAAGCGCAACAGCGTCAGGCCGCGCTGAGCTCGAACAGCCGATTGAACGTCGTCGATGGGAGCGGGCACTACATCCATTGGGAACATCCGGCGGTGGTGATCGACGCCGTGCGAGGGGTGGTCGAGGAGGTTCGCAGCCGGCCGTGATCGCGTTCGGGCGGCCGTCGTCCGGCAGAATCGGCGTGGTGGTGATACATCACCTGGCGGATGAGGTGATGAAGGCGTTTCGGGAGTGCGGGGGTGAGCGAGTACACGGGGGCCGGCGAACGGCATGAACCGGATCGACCACCACCACGCCCAGACCGTCAACCGCGGCAACAAAGGCGTTGGCGATGCCGGCTGCAAAGCCCTGTGGGACGCGGACCATCCTGACGATCCGCTCGAGCTGCCGGCGCGCTAACCCCCCACCCCCTTCGCGTGTTTATACCCTCGTCGCCGCCACCCGCGCCGACCCTGACACGACAACGTCGGGACACGGGTCCCCCGCCCGTGCCTCGCCTCCCCCTCCTAGGACGAGCCGCCTGGTCGCATCGCGATCGGGCGGCTCGGCCGTTGTGGGGCGGACGCTTCCGTTATAGAGCGAACGTCTCAGCGCGCGGATGCCGATGTCGGCGTCGGCGTCGGCGTCGGCGTCACCGTCCGATATGGCATCGCCGTCGCGATCGCGACAGCCACGCGCCGGTGCCATTCGGCCTTCGGATGGCCGTCGTGCGGCAGGTACAGGTCGCTGTCTCCCATGCCGTCCATCTCGGCCAGATCGATGGCGGTGATCTTGGCCGCCGCCAACATCTGGCGCATGCGGGCTACGCTGGGCGCGGCCGCTTCAGGATGTTGAAACGGCAAGAGGACGACGCGAAACTTGGCGTCCAAGCCGCGCGCCGTGCGGTTCATCTGCCGAATGGCCGCCTCGGTGTTGGCCCACTCGATCTCCACCAGCGCCGGATCGCTTGCCGCCAACGCGTCGGCCGGGCCGATCAGGCGCTCGAAGACGGGCAGTCCGTCCACGACCCGATAGAAGGGCAGGCGCTGGTGCGAGCTGTCGACCATCGCCAGCCACGATGGGTCGGGGCCGTTGCGGCTCAGGTGAAACGGCAGCCAGCCGCACAACACGATCGCCAGCCGGCTCTCCTCGGGCGCCAGCTGGTCGAGCCACGCCATGGACTGCATCGTCCCATAGCCGTTGACGCCGCGGTTGCGCACCTCGTACGCCGGCCAGAGATCGCGTTGGAGCACGGCCGGATAGGGCGTGTCGTCCGGCATGCCGTGGCCGAACGTGAACGAATCACCGAAGACCTCGACCACGCGGCGGTCCGACGGCGCGCCGTGGTGGGCGGGCATGTCGCGCGCGCCGAGGGCATCGATCGTATACGTCACGTGAAAGTCCTCGGCATCCGCCGCCGCGGACGTGTTCGGCACGTGCCGAAAGCCGCGGATCGGATCGGCCGTCATGTACCCCGACGGGGCGGGCGTGGGCAGCGGCTCGATCACCCGGCGCGCGTTGCGAACCCCAAGCCCCAGGTCGATGCCCGCAAGCCGCGCCCCGCCAAGCCCAAGAAGCACCGCCGCGACGACGCCGCAGCCGACGGCCGTGACCCGAAACGCGAGCGGCGGCGATGCGCTCGGCGGACTGGGCGGCCGCCCCTCGGCGCTCGCGGCGCCCCCCGTGCCATCGTCCATGGTCGATGCGCCTCCCGTCCGCCGTCAGTCCGGCGACGTCGCCGGCGGCGGGACGTGATCGGCCAGCGGGCGGCCGTCGGGCGCGGCGTCGGCCTTGTCGACCAGGATGTTGCCCAGGACCAGGATGTCGATGTCGGAGTGGGCGAACGTCGCCAGCGCGTTGGCGGGCGTGTCGACCATCGGTTCGCCGCGCAGGTTGAAGCTCGTGTTCAGGAGGACCGGAACGCCGGTGCGCAGCCCGAACTTCTCGATGATCCGGTAGTACGCCGGGTTCGCGTCGCGCCGGACCACCTGCAGCCGGCCGGTGCCGTTGACGTGCGTCACGGCCGGGATCTGGGCGCGCTTTGCCGGCGGGATGTCCGCCACCATCAGCATGTACTCCGCCGGGCCGATCGCCTTGCCCTCCGGCAGCGCGAAGTACTCCCGCGCCCGCTCCTCCAGGACGACGGGCGCGAACGGCCGGAACGGCTCGCGGAACTTGATCTTGACGTTGACGACTTCCTTCATCGCCTCGCGTCGCGGGTCCGCCAGGATGCTGCGATTGCCGAGCGCGCGCGGCCCCCACTCGAACCGCCCCTGGAACCATCCGACCACACCGCCGTCGACGAGGACATCGACCACGCGGTCGTACAGCGCTTCGAGGTCGTCGAAGGCGTGATAGCGCAGCCCCAGATCGTCGAGGGTGCGGCGCGCGTCGGCCTCGTCGTAGCCGGCGCCCCAATACGCATGCGTCATGACGAACGAACGCGGCCGCCCCAGGACGCAGTGCTCCGCCCAGAGCGCCGCTCCCAGCGCGCCGCCGGCGTCGCCGGCCGCCGGCTGGATCCAGACCTCGTCGAACGGCCCTTCCGCCACGATGCGGGCGTTGGCGACGCTGTTGAGGGCGACGCCGCCGGCCAGGCAGAGCCGCTTGGCGCCCGTGCGCGCGTGGGCGCGGCGGACGAGGGCCAGCATGATGTCCTCCGTCACGCGCTGGATGCTGGCCGCCATGTCGGCGTAGAACTGGTTTCGCCGCGCGCCGTCGTCGTCGCGGCCCGGATCGGTGCGCGGCGTGTAGAACTCCGACTCGCCGCGGCGGGCCGGACCGAAGAGGGCCACGAACCGATCGTTGTACGTGCGCTGCGTCGAGCGGTGGAACGAGAAGTAGTCCATGTTCAGACGGAACGCACCGTCGTCGGCCAGTTCGACCAGCTGCCAGACGCGATCGACGTGCTTGGGCTCACCGTAGGGCGCCATGCCCATGACCTTGTACTCGCCGGAGTTTACGCGGAAGCCAAGCCACGCCGTGAAGGCGGAGTAGAGCAGCCCGAGCGAGTGGGGAAAGCGAAGTTCGTCCAGCAGCGAGATGCGCGAGGCACCGCCGTGCCAGTCGGCGACGCCGTGCCCGATCGTCGTCGTCTGCCACTCGCCGACGCCGTCGCACGTGAGGATCGCCGCTTCCTCCCACGGGGTGCAGAAGAACGCGCTCGCGGCGTGCGACATGTGGTGGTCAGCGAACAGGACGTTGTCGGCCGACACGCCCAGCTTGTCCAGGATGAGGCTCTTCACCCAGAGCTTCTCGTCGAACCAGGCCACCATCGACTCGCGGAACACGCCCCATGTGGAGGGCCACGACGTCAGGCTGGTCTGCAGGATGCGGTCGAACTTGCGCAACGGCTTCTCGTAGAACACGACTCGATCGATATCGGCCGGCGTCAGGCCCGCCTGTCGCAGCACGAACGCGATCGCCCGTTCCGGGAAGTCGTGGTCGTGCTTGCGCCGGCTGAACCGCTCCTCCTCGGCGGCGGCGACCAGCTGGCCGTCGACCAGCAGCGCCGCGGCGGCGTCGTGGTAGTGGCATGACAGGCCGAGGACGTTCATCAGAACTGCCGCCGCGCCGCTTCGAGGTCATCGAGCTGTTGACCGGCCGGGCGCCACGCGGCCTTGGCACGCCGCAGTGAAAGCGGGTCCTTCGTGGCCCGGCTGAAGAGCGCGAACGGCGCGAGCAGCGTGAAGAAGAACACGGTCATGGCCACGCGGGCGACGATGTCGCCGACGACGTGGCCAAAGCGCTTCCAAAGGCGGACGGCCTCGCGCGGGCCGCGCACGAGGGCGATGATTGCGAAGACGGCGAGAACGGCCGCCGCGAGCCGGAGTGCGAACATGGGCGTCCGTCCGTAGTGGAGAGGGCGGCATCGCGATCCGCGCCGGCACCGGCGCCGAATCACGTCGAATCACGTCGGCTGGCGCCCGGCCCGATCGGTCGTCCGGGATCAGAAGAGCGAATAGATGAACGGCGCAACGCCGGATGCCGTGGCGAAGATCATGAACAATCCGAAGCTGATCAGGACGACGACCATCGGGATCAGCCACCACTGCTTCTGCTGCCGCAGAAAGGCGACGAGCTCGCGCGCCGTACCGGCGTTCGTCCACATGTTGCGCAGGAACCGGAGCACGGCGCCCCCCTGTCGATCATCGTCGGCGGCCGCGAGCGAGGCGCGCCGTCGGCGGCCGGCCCGCCGTCGAGCGCCCGATGGTATACCACATCGACCGTCGCTTGGGGAATCCGGGCGCCCGCGTACAATGGAGGGCGTGCCGTCGACCCGTACCCCCTTTAAGGGCCGGGCGGCGAGCACGCCGTTCGACAACCGCAAGCTTCATCCGAGGCGCAGGTTGCCACCCTCTTCGCCTGGACCCGGCAGCGGCCGGGCCGGGACGGTCCGTGGGGCAGTCGCCGCAGCGATGCGGCCGCGCGCGCACCGTCCGCCGTTCGGCGGGCGAACGACGCCGCGGCCGACGTTCGTCCGGTGCCGCACGAGCCGTCCGATCAGCGGACGGCTTTTTCGTGCCGGCACGCCGCGCCGACGCCCTTCCTTATTCCTAGGAGGCGCGCGTCCATGAGCACCCAAAAGCCCCCCGCCCTCGCGGAGCCCCCCGCGTCCGTCAACGGGACGACGCCCACGCCCGCTCGGGCGCACGTCACCGTCCGCACGCTGGCCGCCAAGCGCAAGGCCGGCACCCCGATCACGATGCTGACGGCCTACGACTACCCGTCCGCCCAGCTGGCAGACGAGGCCGGCATGGACATCCTTCTGGTCGGCGACTCGCTGGCCATGGTCGTCCTAGGCCACGACAACACGCTGTCCGTCACGGTCGACGAGATGCTCCATCACTGCCGCGCCGTGAAGCGCGGCGCCCGCACGGCGATGCTGGTCGGCGACATGCCCTTCATGAGCTACCAGGTCGACGCCGCCTCCGCGCTGCGCAACGCCGGCCGGTTCTTGCAGGAGGCCGGCATGGACGCCGTCAAGCTCGAGGGCGGCCGCGCCGTCGTGCCCCAGGTGCGGGCGATCGTGGCCGCCGGCATCCCCGTCATGGGCCACATCGGCCTGACGCCGCAGAGCATCCACGCGCTCGGCGGCTTTCGGGTGCAGGGCAAGACGGCCGCCGAGGCCAAGCGATTGCTGGACGACGCGCTGGCCCTCGAGGAGGCCGGCTGCTTCTCGATCGTCCTGGAGAGCGTCCCCGACCGCCTGGCGGACGACATCACGCGCCGGCTGTCCATCCCGACGATCGGCATCGGCGCCGGCGCCGGCACGAGCGGCCAGGTGCTCGTGTTCCACGATCTCCTCGGGCTGTTCGAACGCTTCACGCCCAAGTTCGTCCGCCGCTACGCGGAGCTGGGCGCCGCCGCCCGCGCCGCGATCACCGCGTATGGCGACGACGTGGTGGCCGGCAGCTTCCCGGCGCCGGAGCACACCTTCACGATGAGCGATGAGGCGTGGCAAGCGTACGTCGACGCCGCGTCGGCGTCGCCCGCGCCCGTCCCGCCGGACACGTCGACCCGGTGAACGGCGCGACCGCGACCGCCCCCGCCCCCGGTCCAACCCGTCCCCCGATCGCCATCATCGGCACGGGCGCGCTGGCGATGCGCTTCGGCGCGCTGCTGGCGCGGGCCGGGCACGCCGTGACTCTCGCCGGCACGTGGGCGGACGGGCTGCGGGCGATGGGGGAGCGGGGGATCGAGGTGGTTGGGGGAGGGGAAGGTTGGTTTGCCGAGGTAGGGACGTTCTGGATCGAGCCACCTTCTCCCGACGAACATCTCGCCCCACATCCCGTACTCCCTCCCGTCCCCCCAACCCCCCTGATCCTCGTCCTCGTCAAGAGCCACCAAACCGCCCGCATCGCCCCGTTCGCCGCCCGGCTCGCCGCAGCCGACGGCCTGATCGTCACCCTCCAGAACGGCCTGGGCAACGGCGAGGCGCTGACAGCGGCGGCCGGCGCGGATCGCGTCGCGGTCGGGATCACGACGCTCGGGGCCTCCGTGGTCGGGCCCGGCCGCGTCCGCTTCGGCGGCGACGGGACGGTCGCGATCGGGCGCTCGGCCGCCACCGCCGCGCGCGTGGACCGGGCGGTGTCGTGGCTGCGCGCGGCCGGCATCGACGCCGCCGCCAGCGACGACATCGCCCCCGCCGTGTGGCGCAAGCTGGCGGTGAACTGCGCGATCAACCCGCTCTCAGCGCTGCTGGGCGTGCCGAACGGCGCGCTGGTCGAGGACGACCGCACGCGCGCCGTCCTGCGCGCCGCCGCCGCGGAGACCGCCGCCGTCGCGGCCGCGCTGGGCATCGCGCTGGACGGCGACGTCGCGGCGATGGCCGAGGACGTCGCGCGCCGGACGGCCGCGAACCGCTCGTCGATGCTCCAGGACGTGGACCGCGGCGCACCCACGGAGATCGACGCGATCAACGGCGCGGTGGTGCGGGCGGGCGAGACGGCGGGGGTGGCGACGCCGGTGAACCGGGCGCTTTGGCGGGCGGTCGTCGACATGCAGGGCGTGCAGGGCGGCGGCGCGCACGACGGCGGCCCCGGTGCCTTGCGCTCGGACGGCGAGGGCGACCGGATGCGCATCGTCGCCAGCCTCGCCGCCGATCTCGTCGTCTCCGTCGCCATCCCCCTGGACGAGGCGCCCTGATGGCCGCGACGATCGCCCGCTCGATCCCCTCGTTGCGCGCCTGGCGCGCGTCGCTGCCGCCCGGCGCACGCGTCGGCTTCGTGCCGACGATGGGCTACCTGCACGCCGGCCACGCTTCGCTGGTCGAGCGGGCGGCGCGCGAGTGTGATTTCTGCGCCGCCAGCATCTTCGTGAACCCGAGCCAGTTCGACCGCGCCGACGACCTGGCGCGCTACCCGCGCGACTTCGATCGCGACCGCACGCTGCTCGAGGCCGCCGGGTGCGGCCTGATCTTCGCCCCCGAGCCCGCCGACATCTACCCGTCCGGCTTCCAGACCTGGGTCGTGCCGGGCGACATCGCCGCGCCGCTCGAGGGCGCCGCCCGGCCGGGGCACTTTCGCGGCGTCGCGACGGTCGTGCTCAAGCTGCTCAACATCGTGCAGCCGGCGCGCGCGTACTTTGGCCAGAAGGACGCGCAGCAGGTGGCGGTGATCCGGACGATGGTCCGCGACCTGGACGTGCCCGTGCGGATCGTGCCGTGCCCGACGGTCCGCGAACCGGACGGGCTGGCGATGTCCAGCCGCAACAGCTACCTCACTACCGACGAACGCGCCGTCGCGCCCGCCGTCCACCGCGCGCTCCTGGCCGCCCGCGCCGCCGTCCGCGCGGGCGAGCGCGACGCGGAGGCGGTGCGCGGGGCGATGCGCGCCGTGGTCGCCGCCGAACCGCGGATGCGGCTAGACTACGCCAGCCTGGCCGACCCGCTGACCCTGGCCGAGCTCGACCGCGTCGACGGCGAGGCGCTGGCCTCGATCGCCGTGTTCCTCGGCCGGGCGCGGCTGATCGACAACGTGCTCATCGACCGGCATGCGACGCGCACCGAGCCGACCGACGCCGCGTCACGCGCCGTTTCCCGTGCCCCATCCGCTCGCTCCGAGGACGACTGACCGTGCTGCGAACGCTCTTGACCGGCAAGATCCACCGCGCCACCGTGACGGGCGCCGACCTGCACTATATTGGCTCGATCTCGGTGGACGCGGCGCTGCTCGAGGCGGCCGGCATCCTGGCCCACGAGCGCGTCCAGGTCGTCGACATCACGAACGGCAGCCGCCTGGAGACGTACGCCATCCCGGCGCCCGCCGGCAGCGGGACGATCCAGCTCAACGGCGCCGCCGCCCACCTCGTCGACGTCGGGGATCTCGTCATCGTGATGGCGTACGCCCAGTTCGAGGACGCGGAGGCGCGTGCGTGGCGGCCCCGGGTGGTCCATGTGGACCGCCGCAATCGCGTCGTCGGCATGGCGGAAGGGGTGGTCGGGGGGGTGTACGAGGCCTGTTGAGGGCTAACCGCCGCCCGTCAGGATCCGCTGCGTCTGGTCGGCGCCGATCCAGAGCACGTAGTTCACGTAGTGAAAATAGAGCGGGGCGACGATCAGCAGGCTGTCGAACCGATCGAGCAGCCCGCCGTGGCCCGGAATGGCGTGGCCGATGTCCTTCAGACCCGCGTCGCGCTTGATCGCCGACAGCACCAGGTCGCCCAGCTGCCCGCCGACGCTGATCAGCACCCCGAGGGCCAGCCGATGCGCCGGCCGCGCCAGCGCGGTGCCGGCGAACGCGATCCCGCCGAGCGCGTAGACCAGCAGCGTCGTCAGCACGAGGGCCCCGACGGCGCCGCCGACCGTCTTGCCGGGGCTCGTGTGCGGGGCCAGCTTGCGCCGGCCGAACCGCTTGCCGCTGATGAAGGCAAAGATGTCGTTCAGCTCGACGGCCACCACCAGCAGCAGCACGAGCGGCCGATAGTCGGCGTCGTTGCCCAGGAACGCCAGGTGCCCCAGGGCGCTGCCGCACAGCGCGTAGCCGAAGATGACCAGCGCCACGCGGCGGGCGTAGTCGGCCGGCCGGTCGGCCAGCACGGCGGCAGCGGCGATCAGGGCGACGATCATCGGGAACAGCGCCAGGAAGAAGCGCAGCCAGTTGTCCAGCGCCGCGAACGTCGTCAGCGCGATGCCGACGACGACGAGCGCGTTCAGCGCCCGCTCGCGGCCCAGCCCGACGGCGCCGGCGTACTCGCGATAGCAGAGCACGCCCAGCACGCCGAAGCCGACGATCGTGAACGCCGCGCCGGCCAGGATCGGCACGAGCAGCAGCGGCACGAGCGCGAGCCACGACCGATAGCGCAGCCACATCTCGCGCGCCAGTTCGGGCGACACGCGGCCGCTCCGACCGAGGGCCCACAGGATCACCGGCGCGACGGCCAGCAGCACGACCAGCAGCGCCGTTACGTCGCCCGTGAACGGCTGATCGAACGCGTGCCGCCAGCCGAAGAGGCGTTCGGTGGTGGTCATGCCGCGCCGACGTCGCCGCCGCCGGCGGCCATGGCGCGCGCGATCCGGCGCAGGCGGCGGGCGATCGTCACCGCGCAGCCGAGCGCGATCACCAGCAGCGCGATCGCCGGCCAGCCGTAGGCCGCCCCGAGCGGATGGGCGGCGGCCGGCGCGACCGCCATGCAGAGCGCCACGGCGACGACGAGCGCCATCCGATGCGTCTTGGCCATCGGCCCATCCCACGCGGACGGGCCGCCCGAGGCGCGGCCGATCGCGCGGACGTAGGCGGTCAGCACCGCCATCAGAGCCGCGACGAGTCCGAGCACCACGTCGCCGCCCGCGGCACCGCCCAGGCCGATCAGCGTCGCGACGTCCGAAACCCGATCCGGCACGTCGTTGTACAGCGCACCGATCGGCGACGCCTTGTCGCTGCCGACGGCGACCATGCCGTCCAGCATGTTCGCCGACCCGCGCAGACCGATGAGCGCCGCCGCGGCCAGCCAGTACAACCGCTGGACCGTCGCGTCCGCGTGGGCCGTCCGCCACAGGCAGAGACCAGCCGCCACGCCCGCGACCATCCCGGCCAACGAGACGGTGTTCGCCGAGACGCCGCGGCGCACGAGCCACTCCGCCAGCGCGTACGACAGCCGCCAATGGCGCGCGCCCAGCGGGCGGCGGTCGGGGTCCGGGGTGGTGGGGTCGACGATCACGTTGTCACCTCGATGGGTTTCGCGACGCGCCGTCGCGTTCGGGAGACGATCGCGCCGCTAGGCGATCGCCTCGCGCGCATCCCGCTGCCACAGCGCGTAGCCGACGAAGAACGGCCCCAGCCGGTCCATGAACGCGGACGTCTGGCGCGTCTTGCGCATCTCCTCGACCACCTTGGACAGGGGGTGCAGCGCCGCTCCGGTCAGGCCGACGACGAAGTCGTTGTCGTTCGTGTCCATCCCGAAGCACGCCAGCCGCACGTCGTGGGCCAGCCCGGCGCGGCCGTACGCCATGCCGATCGTCCCGTGCTCCTTTAGCATCTCGCGCTGCTCGGACACGGGCGCGGCGGCGAAGGCGCCCTTGCGGCGCAGCGGGTACCACACCGCCCAGCGCTCGTCCGCGTTCAGCACCGCGCGCTTGGGACGATGCAAGAGCGTGTCGGCCAGATCCGGCTCGTAGCCGATGCTGTAGCTGCGGCCGAACATCGTCAGCTCGGGCTTTCGCGCTAGGTCGGCGAAGGGCGGCGCGTTGAGGAACGTCCGCTGTTCGGTCACGAAGAAGCGCGGGTCGGTGGCGAACGTGAGCAGCGCGACGCCCCGCGGATCGGCGGCATCCGCATAGAGCACGCCCCCGAACGGTGCGGCGTCCAGGGCCGCGACGAGGGGCGCGGCGTCAGTGCAGCCGCCGAACGCGCTCAACTGCATGTACAAGCGCTGGTCCAGAAGTTGCGGGACGCCGTCGCGCGGACCACCCTTCTCCGCGACATCCGGCACCGGCAGCCCGGGCTCAACCATTGTGATTCGATCCTTCCCATCAGCGGGCGGGTGCGTTGGCCGGATGGCCAGCGCGCGAGCGCGTGCTACAGTATCGCCCCTCGCCCCATCCTCGAAGACCGTCGAAGTATACGGCAGCGCACGACAGGCAACCCGACGTGGAGATGGATACCGTCCTGCAGCAGCTGCGCGACCTGCCGTTGTGGGTCGTTTACGCCATCCTGTTCGGGGGGACGTTCCTCGAGTACATCCTGCCGCCCTTCCCCGGCGACACCGTCGTCGTGGCGGGGGCGGCGCTCGTGACGGCCTCCGGCTGGCCGCTGTGGCCCGTGTTCGCCGCCGTCACCGCCGGCGCCGTGGCCGGATCGGCCGCGTCATGGGCGATTGGGCGGATGGTCGCGCGGCGCGGGCTCGACCGGCTCAAGCCGCGGGCGCGCAAGGCGATCGCCATCCTCCTCGCCCGCTTCGACCGGCACGGGCCGATGTATCTCGTCGTCAACCGCTTTCTGGCGGGCGTGCGGACGTTCTTCTTCGTTGCGGCGGGGATGATGGGCTACCGGCTCGGCGTCGTCCTGTTCTGGTCGACCGTCAGCTCGGTGATCTGGAACGCCGGCCTGCTGGCGCTCGGGCGGTTCCTCGGCGGCAACGCCGACGCGTTGGAGCACGTGCTGATCGAATACAACCTCGTCGTCGGCGGCGTCATCGTCGCGATCCTGGCGGTCGTCGGGTGGCACGTCTGGCGGACGGTCCGTTCGGCCTGACGGCGGGATCGGCATGGCGGTGAGGGCGGGCGATGCGCGCGACGCTCGGGTCGGATTCGTTCATCGCCCCTTGATCGATGAGCCAACCACACATGAAGCGGCGCCGACCGTGTCGATTCCGCGTATCAGCGCCGACGACAGGCGCCTTGCG
>JBDTSC010000065.1:0-12762 GCA_039931375.1 Ardenticatenales bacterium | reverse complement strand
CACGCGCCAGAACGCGGCCGTCAAACCCATCGTCATCCGCCGTTCGGCCCCCTCAAATGTCGAGGTTGCGAACCGCGGACGCGTGGGTGAGGATGAAGCGCTTGCGCGGCTGGACCTCGCTGCCCATGAGCATCTCGAACGTCTGGTCCGCGGATGCCGCGTCGTCGATCGACACCTGCAGGAGCCGGCGGTTGGCGGGGTCCATCGTCGTCTCCCAGAGCTGGTTCGCGTTCATCTCGCCCAGGCCCTTGTAGCGCTGCAGCGTGACGTTCGAACGTTCGGCGGCGGCGACGAGGGCATCCTTCTGCGCCTCGCTGTAGGCATATTCCTTCACCTTGCCCGCCTTCACCAAATAGAGCGGCGGCTGCGCGACGTGGAGGTGGCCCGCCTCGATCAGCTGCGGCATGTAGCGGTAGAAGAACGTGAGCAGCAGCGTGCGGATGTGGCTGCCGTCCACGTCCGCGTCCGTCATGATGATCACCCGCCCATAGCGCAGGTGGCTGAGGTCCACATCGTCGCCGATGCCGATCCCGAGCGCCTGGACGAGCGCCCGGATCTCGTTGTTGTGGAGGATCTTGTCCAGACGGGCCTTTTCCACGTTCAGGATTTTGCCGCGCAGCGGCAGGATCGCCTGGAACTGTCGATCGCGGCCCTGCTTGGCCGTGCCGCCGGCGCTGTCGCCCTCGACGATGTAGACCTCGGCGCTCTCGGGCTTGCGCGTGACGCAGTCCGCCAGCTTGCCCGGCAGCGCCGAGCTCTCCAGCGCGCTCTTGCGGATCACGAGATCGCGCGCCTGCCGGGCCGCCGACCGAGCGCGCGCCGCGGTAAGGCACTTCTCGACGATCACGCGCCCGTCGCGCGGGTTCTCCGCGAGCCAGCCGGCGAACGCATCCGCGACGGCGTTCTCGACGTGCTGGCGGACGTCGGCGTTGAGGAGCTTCACCTTCGTTTGGCTCTCGAACTGCGGGTCGGGGACCTTGACGCTGATGATCGCCGTGATGCCCTCGCGCGTGTCGTCGCCCGAGAAGCTGGCGTCCGCGTCCTTGATGAAGCCGGCCTTGCGCGCGTAGTCGTTGATCACCCGCGTCAGCGCGGCCCGAAAGCCCGTCAGGTGGACGCCGCCGTCCGGGGTGACGATCGTGTTCGCGAACGAGTACGTGTTCTCGACGAAGGCATCCGTGTACTGCCACGCCACCTCGACTTGGGTGCCCTCCACCTCGCGCTCGACCTGGACGGCCGGATGGAGCGTGATGCGCTCGCGGTTGAGGTACTGCACGAAGCTGCGCACGCCCCCTTCGAAGCAGAACGTCGTCTCCAACGCCGGCGACTGGCGCTCGTCGCGCAAGCGAACCGTCAGCCCGCGGGTGAGAAATGCCATCTCGCGCAGGCGCTGGCGCAGGGCGTCGTAGCGCACGGCGCTGTCCTCGAAGATCGTCGGATCGGCCATGTAGCTGATCCGCGTGCCCCGTCCGTCCGCCTCTGTACTCGGCCGCACGCGCTCGATGTCGCCGACCGGGATGCCGCGCTCGAACCGCTCGCGCCACAGGTAGCCGTCGCGATAGACCTCGGCGACGAGCCACTCCGAGAGCGCGTTGACCGCCGAGACGCCGACGCCGTGCAGGCCGCCGGACACCTTGTAGCCGCCGCCGCCGAACTTGCCGCCGGCGTGCAGCTTGGTCATGACGGTCTCGAGGGTGCTGCGGCCCGTGGCCGGATGGGTCTCGACCGGGATGCCGCGCCCGTTGTCGCGGCAGCTGATCGACCCGTCCGCGCAAACCGAGATGTCGATGCGGTCGCACTCGCCGGCCATCGCCTCGTCGACGGCGTTGTCGACGACTTCGAAGACCATGTGGTGGAGCGCCTTAAGATCGGTCCCGCCGACGTACATACCCGGCCGGCGCCGCACGGCCTCAAGGCCCTCGAGCACCTGGATGGATGCGGCGGTGTACTCGTTGTTCGGCACGGCAACTTGTGTCATGCGTTCCTCTGCGATGGGCGGCCCTCTCCCATAGCTGCGGGGACGGGCTGACAAGGCGATAACAGAGAAAGTTTACCATAATCACCCCGTCCGGGCAAGCCGTGAAGGGTGCGCGCGACGCCTTCACGGGCCCCGTTTGGACGCCCGCCGCAGCCATGCGCGCCGCACGGCGCCGGCCGCGTCCAGCAACCGCGCCTTCAGGGGCGATGCGGCGAAGTCATACGCCCCGAGTTGGGGCGCCCACGCCGCGCCGAAGCCCTCCTTGAAGCGCCCGACGCCGGCCAGGGGGTCCGCCGCATCGGCCGTCGTCGGCCCACCCCACCAGTCGAACGTCGTGCAGCCGCGCTCCGCCGCCCAGCGCAGGCACGCGTGCATGACGGCGTAGGGCGCCATGTCCTCACGCCCTTCGTCCGCCGAAGCGCCGTACAGGTACCAGGCCGTCGTGCCGAAGCGGATCGGGATCGCGCCCGCCAACGCCCGGCCGTCCCGTTCGGCCATCAGGACGACGGCGTCGCCTGCGGCGAGGTAGGACGACCAGACGTCCAGATAGTATGCCCGCGCGCGGATGCCGAATCCCTGGCGCGCCGCCGTCGTCGCGTACAGCTCGTAGAATGCGTCCAAGTCGTCTTGGCCGCCGCAGCGAACGACCACGCCGCGGCGGGCGGCCAGACGGACGTTGTAGCGCGTCTTCGGCTTGTAGGCCGCCATCCCGCGATCGTCCACTCCGTCGCCCGCGTCGACGGCCGCGGCGTCGCCCAGAACCAACGTCGAGCGCATCGTGTTCGGGAACTGGATCTGCTCGGGCGATGGGACCCAACCGCGCGCCCGCCAGAGCGCGGCGACGTCCTCGCACGCAGCGTCCACGTCCGGGTCGATCTTCACGACGGCCACGCGCGCGCGCCGCGCCCACGCCTCGAGGTCGCCGAGCACCGTGTGCCAGCGCGAGGCGGTGCCGTTGTCGCCGGCGTCGGCGTTGTCGCGGGCGTCGGCGTTGTCGTCGCCATCGGTCGGCGCGGCGACGAACGGGCCCTTGGGCGCATAGGCCATCGCGAACGGGAGGCGGCCCACGCGCCGGCGCATCACCTGCACGGCGGCAAACTCGGCGTCCGGCTCACCCCACGCCCAGCGCTCGACACGCCAGCCCCACCGTTCCTTGATTTCGCCCCAGCGCCAACCCTGGAGCAGGTGTGGCGCTGGCTCAGCTGGCTCACTGGGCGCGGCGCGCCCCAGCCGCAGCAGGAGCGCGTCCCAGGCGTCGGCGTCCTCGATCCGTCGCATCATCGCGATCGTATGCGCGCGGCCAAGCGCGAGCCGAGCCCGTAGCGCAGCGGCGCGTACACGTCGTCAAAGGCGCCGACCGCACGCCAGACGGAGCCGCCGAAGCCGCGCTTGAAGCGCCAGACGCCCCACAGGCCGCCGGTCTCGGGCGGCACGGCGTCGGGATCGTCGCCGGCGGCCCAGGCGCGGCCGACGGCGTCCGGAACGCCCCAGAAATCGTAGTGCCGGAGCCCGAGCGCGCACGCATCTCGAATCGCCGCCCACTGGACGGCGTGGGTCGGCATCCGCTCGCGCATCTCGTCGCTGGACGCACCATATAGATATGTGGCCGTATCGCCGTACCGCACGACCAGGGCCGCTGCGAGGAGCTGTCCCTCGCAGCGCGCCAGCCACAGCCGGGCGCGGTCCGCGCCGAACGCGGCGGCGACGGCGCCGTGGTAGCCAGGGGAGCGCTCCGCTAGGCCGTGGCGGGTCGCGGTCGCGTGCAGCAGCTCCTCGAACCGCCCGCGATCCCCAGCCCCGCCGAGCGCCACGGTCACGCCCTGGCGTTCCGCCAGCCCGATGTTGTAGCGCCACTTGGGCTTCATCCGCGCCAAAAGTGCGTCCGGTCCGAGCGTCAGGTCGAGCCGAAGCGTGCTCGGCGGCTGGAGCGCCGCCGTTTCGCGCAACCCGAACGCTCCGAGCGCGGCGCGGGCAGGCGGCGCATCGACCCAGTGCGGTTCGAGGCGCAGCGCGACGACGCGATGGCGATACCGGTCGCGCAGCGCGCGGACCAGCGCCGGCCACGCCGGGTCGTCCGGCGCGACGACGGGGCCGCGCGGCACGTACGCGATCGTGCCGCCGAGCCGCAGGCGCAGCAGCACCTGCGCGCCGGCGACGATGCGGCCGTCGTCCTCGGTGATGACGGTCCGCTCGACGCGCCATCCCTGGTCCGAACGCACCCTGGCCCACGCGCACGACTGCAGGAAGTGGCCGCACGGATGGCGCTCGACGAACGTGTCCCAGCGAGGATCGTCGATCGGATCGGCGGCCGGCGCGGAGGGGGTCATGCGAGCCAGGGTACCACAGCGACGCCCGCCAACGGCATGCGCGCCGAGCGGTGGTCGGATGGTCCGGAGAATCGTTGCATCGGGGTGGCATGTGGTTTATGATCCCGCGCGGTCGGCCGCTAGAGGGGCCGTGCGCTGCACGAGGAGGATGGGGACGTGGGGGAAAACTGGGCCTTTGTGGCCATCTTTTCGATCATCGCCCTCAGCATCCCCTTGCTGGGCATCCTCGCCGCTAGGCTCCTGGCCCCACGGCGGCCGGGCGCGATCAAGCAGTCGACGTACGAGTGCGGGTTGGAGACGATCGGCGACGCCTGGATCCAGTTCAAGGTGCAGTACTACCTCTACGCCTTGATCTTCGTCCTCTTCGATGTCGAAACGGTCTTCCTGTACCCATGGGCGGTGGCGTACAACGCGTTGCCGCTGCTCGCGCTCTTCGAGATGATCGTCTTCCTGCTCATCCTCGGCATCGGGTTGGTCTACGCCTGGCGCAAGGGCGCCTTGGAGTGGATCTAGTCCGCCATCCGGCTACGCCTCACGGAGCACGCTAATGCTTCATGCGCTGCCCTTAGCGGAGACGTCGCTCAGCGGCTGGCTCTCAGGGCTCATCTCAGGTCACGCCTTGCTTCCGGGCGAGGCGCCGTTGGCGTGGGCGGTGGTGATCGCGTCCATCCTGAAGGCGACGGTGATCATCCTGATCGTCCAGATCGGGATGCTGTACGCCACGTGGGGTGAGCGCAAGGTGATCGGCCGCATGCAGGACCGGCTCGGGCCGAACCGCGTCGGGCTCTTCGGCCTGGCGCAGCCGTTCGCCGACATGATCAAGATGTTGACCAAGGAAGACATCACGCCGACGGCCGCCCACAAGTGGGTCTACAACCTCGGCGCGATCCTCGTCGTGCCGCCGGCGGTCATCGGCTTCGCCGTCGTCGCCCTCGATCGACACCTCATCGCCGCGGACCTCTCCGTCGGCGCGCTGTTCTTCTTCGCGATCGGCTCCACGTCCGTCATGCCGATCTTCATGGCCGGCTGGGGCTCGCGCAACAAGTACGCGCTGCTGGGCGCGATGCGGGCTGTGGCCCAGGTCGTGTCCTACGAGATCCCGCAGGTGCTGTCGATCGTCGGCGTGCTGCTCCTGGCGGGCACGCTGTCGATGAACGGGCTCGTCATCAGCCAGGGCCCGCTCGGCGACGCGTTCCCGGGCGTGTGGTACGTCTTCTTGCAGCCGATCGGCTTCATCATCTTCCTGCTGGCCACCACGGCCGAGATCGAGCGCACGCCGTTCGACATCCCCGAGGCCGAGAGCGAGATCATCGCCGGGTACCATACGGAGTATGCCGGCATCAAGTTCGGCCTGTTTTATCTGGCGCTCTACTTCGTCACGATCTCCGCATCGGCCGTCGGCGCGATCCTGTTCCTGGGCGGTTGGCAGCCGCCGTTCGGCTTCATGGCCGGGCTGCCGGGCTGGGTGTCGATGACGGCCAAGACCCTCGTGCTGGTCTTTGTGTTCATGTGGCTGCGCGGCACGTTGCCGCGCCTCCGCGTGGACCAGCTGATGGCGTTCGCGTGGAAGGTGCTCGTGCCGATCAGCCTGGTCAACCTGATGGTGACCGGCTTTTTGGTCAAGCTCGTCGCCGGCTGGCCGCCGCTGGGCGTCTTCGGCGCCTTCGCCGTCGCCAACGTCGCGATGGTCCTGCTGCTGCTCTGGCTGGTCGCCGGATGGCGCCGGCGCAGCGGCGCACGGCAGATGTCGTTCGACCGACCGCGCGACATCGCGGCCGGCGCGGCGGTGCGCGGGGGTGCGGCATGATCGAGAAAGTGGCGTTCGGATTGGTCACCGCCGTCGCGCTCGGCGGCGCGCTCGGGGTGGTCGCGGCCCGCAATGTGTTCGTCAGCGCGCTCTGGCTCGTCCTCTCGTTCATCGGCGTGGCGGGGCTGTACGCGCTGCTGGGCGCCGACTTCCTGGCAGCAACGCAGGTTCTCATCTACGTTGGCGCGATCAGCGTGCTCATCCTGTTTGCGATCATGCTCACGAGCAACGTGATGAGCGATGAGCGCGCGAACAACCGCCAGGCGTTCCTGGCGTTCATCGTGGCATCCTCCGTGGTGGCCGCGCTCGGCGTGCTCGGTTATCGGACGGACTGGCCGGTCACGTGGGGCGACGGGGCGACGATCGTGCGCGTCGAGGCCGCGGCCGCCGGCGGCGCGGTGGGCGCATCGGCGCCCGTGACCGCCACGGACGGAGCCGCCGGGCAGCCGGCCGGCAACACCGACGGGGTCAACCGCGACGAGAACGTCGTGCAGCTCGGCACCGCGTTGCTGGGCGAACACTTGCTTTCGTTCGAGGTCATTTCGCTCGTACTGCTGGTCGCGTTGATCGGCGCCATCGTCATCGCGCGCGACTGACGGCCTGACGAGGAGGACACGATGACCCCCACGATCGCCTTGTGGTGGTACCTGTTGGTTGCCGCCGCGTTGTTCAGCATCGGGCTGTTCGGCGCCCTCTCGCGTCGTAACGCGGTCGGCGTGCTGATGGGCATCGAGCTGATGCTCAACGGCGCCAACGTGAACGCGGTCGCCTTCTGGCGCTACACCGGCCCGTCGTCGGGCGGCGGGCTCACGGGCATGGACGGCCAGGTGTTCGCCATCATGGTCATCGCGCTCGCCGCCGCGGAAGCCGCGGTGGGCCTTGCGCTCATCATCTCGATCTACCGCAGCCAGCAGACCGTGCTGCTCGAGGACTTCACCTCACTGCACGGCTAGCCTCCGCCTCTGTTGCGCCGGCCGCCGTCGTTCGTTCGGCGGCCGCGCACCCACCTCGTGAGAGGGATCGATGTTCGATATCGCCTCGCTCGCCGCAAATGCCTGGCTGGTGCCGCTCTTCACGGCGCTGGCGTTCGTCACGATCCTCATCCAGATCTGGACTGGGCGCGGCGGGCGGTCCTCGGCCTGGGTTGCGATCGCCGGCGTCGGCGCCAGCGGCCTCTACAGCGTCGTCGTCTTCCTGGCCACCCTCGGCGGGCGCGCGGAGGCGCTCAGCCATGCGCCGGCGATGAGCCGCCGCCTCGACTGGCTCCCGCTCGGCGCCGGCCAGCTGTCGTTCGGCATCCTGATCGATCCGCTGGGCGCCGCGACGCTGGCGATGGTCGGGATCGCGTGCCTGATGATCTTCATCTACGCCTCGGCCTACATGGCCGGTGAGTTCACGCTGTACACGGACCCGACGACGGGCGCCGTGGATGCCGCGGTCGGCCGGGCGCGGTACGCGCGGTTCTTCGCGTACGTATCGCTGTTCGCGACCGGGATGTTCGGGTTCGTGCTCTCGAGCAACCTCGTGCAGGCGCTCCTGTTTTGGGAGATCATGGGGTTGTGCTCGTTCCTGCTGATCGGCTTTTGGAACTTCAAGCCGTCCGCGGCGCAGGCCGCCAAGAAGGCGTTCATGACGACCCGCATCGGCGACATGGGCCTCTTCATCGGCATCATGATGTTGTTCGCCTTTCTAGGAACGACCGACTACGACACGCTGATGAAGCCCGCCAGCCTGGCGCGGCTGCAGGGGATCGGCAGCATCGACGGCTGGCTGGGCGGGATGCTCGGGCATGCCGTGCACGTGCCGCTCGGCTCGCTGTCCGTCGCGGCCCTCGTGGCGATCTGCCTGTTCGGCGGCTCGGTGGGCAAGAGCGCGCAGTTCCCGCTGCACGTCTGGCTGCCGGACGCCATGGAAGGCCCGACCCCCGTCTCGGCCATGATCCACGCGGCGACGATGGTCTCGGCCGGCGTCTTCCTCATCGCCCGGCTCTATCCGATCTTCTCGTCCGCCACGGTCGATCACCCGGATATGATCAGCGGCCCGATGTACGCGGTGGCCGCCGTGGGCGCGCTCACGGCGTTGCTGGCGGCCACGATCGGCATGGCGCAGTACGACATCAAGCGGGTGCTGGCCTATTCGACGATCAGCCAGCTCGGGTACATGGTCATGGCGCTGGGCATCGGCGCGTATGTAGCGGCGGTGTTCCACCTCCTCACGCACGCGTTCTTCAAGGCCCTGCTGTTCCTCGGCAGCGGCTCCGTCATCCACGGCGTCGAGCACGGCATGCACGAGGCGCACGAGGGCCATGGCCACGACCAGGGCCACGCCGCGCATCCCGCCCACCCGTCAACGATCCTCGGCGTCGCCGACGCGGACCCGCACGATCCGCAGGACATGCGAAACATGGGCGGGTTGGGAAAGCGGATGCCGCTGACCTATGCAACGTTCCTGGCCGGTACGCTGGCGCTGACGGGCATTCCGGTCTTCAGCGGCTTCTGGAGCAAGGACGAGATCCTGGCCGACGCCTTCCACAAGATGGGCGATGGGCACTGGATCGCGGCGCTGGTCTGGGTGCTCGGCACCGCGGCGGCGTTCGTGACGGCGTTCTACATGGCGCGCCAGGTGTTCATGGTGTTCGCCGGCCCGCCCGCCACGTCCGGGGCCGCGAAGGCGCCCGAGAGCGCGCCGGCCATGGTCTACCCGCTGGTCGTGCTCTCGCTGTTCGCGGTGTTCCTCGGCCTGGTCGGCGTGCCGACGGCGTTCCCGTTGATCGGCGCCTGGCTTGGCGGCAACCCGTTCCACCACTACATGGGGCACTTGCTGTCCGGCGGCTCCTTCGAGAGTCACGCCTTCAACGCCTTGCCCGCGCTCGCGTCCATCGGCGCGGCGGCGAGCGGCTGGGGCCTGGGCTACGCGATGTACGGTCGCCGTCCGGCGGCGGCGCGCTCGACGGATCCGCTGGCGTCGGTGATCGGCGTGCCGCTGTTCCGACTGCTCTACCGCAAGTACTACGTCGACGAGCTCTACCAGGCGACGGTGATCCGTGGCTCGGTGGCGTTGTCGAACTTCGATTCGTGGCTCGACCGAACCGCGATCGACGGCGCGGTGAACGGCGCCGGGTGGATCGGCGAGCGGTCGTCGCGCGTGAACAATTGGATCGACAGCCGGGTCGTCGACGGCACCGTCGCCCTCGTGGCGGCGGTGAGCGGCGAGATGTCCCGTTGGATGCGCTGGCTGCAGAGCGGGCGCATCCAGCAGTACCTGCTGCTCGCGTTTTTTGGTGTCCTGATCTTTCTCGCCATGAACGTGCTGTAGTCCGCCGCACCCAACCGTGTTCGCGGCCCAGCATCTAGGGAGGAACCGTCGCTCATGACGCTCACCAGCAACATCCTGACGCTCATCACATTCCTACCGCTCGTCGGCATGATCATCCTCATGCTGCTGCGGGACGATCGCGTGATCAAGCAGACCGCGATCTATTGGAGCCTGTTGCCGCTGGCGTTGTCGACCTACCTGTGGTGGATGTACGACAAGGCGGCCGGCGGCTTCCAATTCGAGCAGTTCGCCCCGTGGATCCGGCTGGGCGACCAGTTCACGATCAACTTCCACGTCGGCGTCGACGGCTTCAGCGTGCCGCTGATCTTCCTGACGTGCTTGTTGACGACGATCAGCCTCTGGTACAGCGCCGGCGTGATCCAGATGCGGGTCAAGGAGTACTTTGCGCTGTTCATGCTGCTCCAGGCGGGCATGCTCGGTGTGTTCGTATCACTCGACCTGTTCATGTTTTACGTCTTCTTCGAGGTCGGCCTCGTGCCGATGTACTTCCTGATCGGCATCTGGGGCGGCCCGCGCCGCGAGTACGCCGCGATCAAGTTCTTCCTGTACACCTTGGCCGGCAGCGTCCTGATGCTGCTCTCGCTGATCAGCGTCGTCTACAACACGGGCAGCTTCAGCCTCGTGCGCGGTGACATGGTGTCAAAGTTCGTTTCACCGGCGGCCGCGATCCCGTTCCTCTCGAACCCGACCGGCACCGCGGCCACGCTCGCTTTTGTGGGCTTCCTCGTGGCCATGCTGATCAAGATGCCGAGCTTCCCGTTCCACACCTGGCTGCCCGACGCGCACGTCGAGGCGCCGACCGCCGGCTCGATCATCCTGGCCGGCGTCCTGCTGAAGCTCGGCACGTACGGCATGGTGCGCGTCGTGATGCCGCTCTTCCCGAGCGCGTTCCGCGCGATGGCGATTCCGATCGGCTTCCTGGCCTTCACCTCGATCGTGTATGGCGCGCTCGTGGCGATGGCGCAGTGGGACTTCAAGAAGCTCATCGCGTACTCGTCCGTCAACCACATGGGCTACGTGCTGCTCGGCCTGACGGCGTCCGTCGTCGCCGTCACGGCCGCCAAGGACGGCGACGCGCAGACGGCCGCCAACATCCTGCAGGCGCGCCAGGCGGGCATCGACGGCGCCGTGATGCAGATGTTCGCGCACGGCATCATCACCGGCGCGCTGTTCCTGCTGGTCGGCCTGATCTACGACACCCGAACGCATGAGCGCGACTTCCGCAAGCTCGGCGGAGGTCTGTGGCGCACCGTGCCGCGTTACGGCACATTCCTCATCGTCGCGGCGTTCGCGAGCCTCGGCCTGCCGAGCCTCGCCGGCTTCGTGGCCGAGTTCCTCGTCTTCAACGGCGCGTTCGGCGTCGCCCTGAACGGCAACCTGCCATTCCTCGTGCTTACCGGGCTCTCGGTCCTTGGCATCGTGTTCACGGCCGCGTTCATCCTCTGGAAGATCATCCAGATGCTCCTTCTCGGCCCGCAGAACGAGACGTGGATCGGCACGCCCGATCTGACCCGCAGCGAGATGTTCATGCTGCTCCCGCTCGTCGCCTTCATGTTCATCTACGGCCTCTACCCGAAGTGGCTGCTCGACTACATCCATCCCACCACGACGCAGCTCGTGACGACGATGGACACGGCGCTCTCCCTGCCCGCCGCCCCGGACGCGGCGTCCGCCGAGGCGCCTGCCCCGTAGCGACGCGGCGCCCTCGCGCAGCCGCTCGGCCGATCGCGCCTCACCTTTCTTGGAGCCCCTCGTGTCTCAGATGTCCGCATCGCTAATCCAATTCGCCCCCGAGCTGATCCTCGCGATCGGCGCAGGCGTGCTGCTCGCCGTCGATCTCATCGCCAACGGGCGAGACCGCGGACAGACGGCGGTGGGGATGGGGACGATCGTCCTGGCGTTGGCCGCCACGCTCTGGCTCTGGCTCGGCCGCGTGCCTTCGCCGGAGGCCGGATTGTTCGCCACCGTCGTCGACGGCGTAGTCGTGCGCCCTGGCGCGTTCATCAGCGACAACTTCACCCACTTCTTCCGCTTGACCAGTCTGATCGGGACCGGGTTGGTGTGGGTGTCCGGGCTCACCTTCATGCGCACTCGAACGCCCTTCCGCGCCGAGTTCGGCGCGTTCCTGCTGCTGTGCGCGCTGGCGATGAACCTCATGGCCGGCGCCAACGACCTCATTCTGGTGCTCGTCGCGATCGAGTTCCTGTCCATCACGAGCTACATTCTGGTGGGCTTCCTGCGGCAGAGCCCTCGTTCGAACGAGGGCGGGCTCAAGTACTTCCTCTACGGTTCGATCACGAGCGCGGCGATGATCTTCGGGATGACCTATCTGCTGGGCGCCACCGGCACGACGTCGCTGCCGCTGATCGCCCAAGCGGTTCGCTCGCCGAACAACCTGCTCGTCAAGAACCTGGCCGGGGTCGTGGTGCCGTCGCTGCTGATGGTGCTGGCCGGTCTCGGCTTCAAGATCGCCCTCGTCCCCTTCCATCAGTGGGCGCCCGACGCCTACGAGGGCGCCCCGACGCCGGTGACCAGCTTCCTGTCCGTCGGCCCGAAGGCGGCTGGTATCGCGGTTCTGCTGCGCGTGTTCGTCGGCGGATTCGATGGAGCGGCGGTGACGCCCGGCTGGATCGGCCTGCTCGGCCTGCTGGCCGGCATGACGATGCTGCTGGGCAACCTGGCCGCCCTCGGCCAGACGGACATCAAGCGGCTCATGGCGTACTCGTCGATCGCCCAGGCCGGCTACATGCTGATCGGCGTCGCGGCGTTCGGGGGGCGGACGATCGGCGACATGACGGCGCTCGGAGCGGTGCTCGTCTACATCCTGGCCTACGTCTTCACGAACGTCGGCCTGTTCGCGTGCATCATCGCCGTGAACGACAGCACGGGCAGCAGCGACGTGAGCGCCTTTGACGGCCTGATGCGGCGCGCGCCATCGCTGGCCGTGCCGATGGTCATCTTCTTCCTGTCGCTCATCGGCGTGCCGCCGTTGGCCGGCTTCATCGGCAAGTTCGCCGTGTTCAGCGCGGCGCTGACGACGAACCACACCGTCCTGGCGGTCATCGGTGTGCTCACCGGCGTCATCGCGGCGGTGTACTACCTGAAGGTCGTACGCGCGATGTTCTTCCGCCCGAGCGCGGAGGACGCCGCGGCGATCCCGGTGTCTCCCTCCGTGTCCTTCGTGATCTGGGCGTGCCTGGCGATGACGCTGCTCATCGGCATCTGGCCGGCGCCGTTCATCGGAGTGGCGAAGACCGCCGCGGCCGCGGTGCAGACCGTGACGGCCGTGCAGGCGGACGCCGGTCACGAGTAGG
>JBDTSC010000064.1:0-12786 GCA_039931375.1 Ardenticatenales bacterium | reverse complement strand
GGGAGCACATCGAGGTGGCTTGGGGGTTGGTCGCGCCGAAGCGGTTGGCGGGGTGGTAGTTCCCACAGGCAGTCCACGGCCGTCACGAACGTGCGCTACTCACTCTCCCGAGAGGATGCCAGCCGTAGCAAGCCGAGTCGCCACCGCCGCCATCCCGATCACCGTACTTCTCGCCTTCGCCACCAGCGCGCGTGCCGTCCCCTCCTCCGCCCGCACCAGCGCCCTCGCCCTCCCCCCCGACCGCCGCGTCGACTGGTCCCTCGCCGGCATCCCCGGCGGCATCCCGGCGCGCACGACGCTCTGCGCCACCGTCGACGCGGCGCGCTACGGCGACGGCCGGACGGACGCGACGCGTGCGATCCAGGGCGCGCTCGACGGCTGCGCGACCGGCCACGTCGTTGTCCTGCCGGCCGGGACATACGTCACGTCCGAGACGATCAACATGCGCACCGACACGACGCTGCGCGGCGACGGGCAGGGGCGGACGATCATCCGCTACGACGGCGCGGGCACGCGGTCCGTGCTGGACATGCGGGGAAGCATCTACAACGACGTGTTCAACCTGGAGCGCGCCTTTTCGATCATCGTCGGCGCGGCCAAGGACGCGACGAGCGTAACGTTGAGCGCGACCACGGGGATCGCGATCGGCGACGTGCTCCTCATCGACCAGTCCAACGACGGCGTTCTGGTCGACAACGTGGGCAGCGAGGGCGCGTGCACGTACTGCAGCCGCAAGGATGGCTCGCGGGCGCGCGGGCAGCTCGTCGAGGTCGTCGGCATCCATCGAGGCGGTGACGACCGCGACGTCGTGCAGCTAAACCTTCCGCTGTTCTTCGACCTCGACCCGGCCCTCGACCCCGAGGCCGTGCTCGTCGACGCGAACAGCATGGTGCGGCGGGCGGGCGTCGAGGATTTGACGTTGACGCAAACCCAGCCCGTGAACGACTTCATCGTCGAGATGGACGGCGCGCAGCAGTGCTGGCTGCGGGACGTCGAGGTCACCGGGATGAAGCGGCGCGGGATCTGGCTCATCGAGAGCCTGCAGAACGAGTTCGTTGGAAACACGTTCCACGGCGCGGTGGCGGGCTACGGGCGCGACCGCGGCTACGGGCTGCAGCTGGACCTCCAGTCCACCGCGAACCTCGCCCAGAACAACGTCGTCTATGATGTCGACGGCGGCGGGATCATGACGTCCGGCGGGGCGGTCGGCAACGTGATCGCCTACAACTACATGCCCGACATCCGCTTCGATGATCCGTGGTGGCTGATCGGCGGGCCGTCGATCAACCACTCGCCGCACCCGTCGATGAACCTGTGGGAGAGCAACATCGGCCCGCAGATCTCGGGCGATTTCATCCACGGCTCGTCCAGCCACCAGACGGTGTTCCGCTGCCGCTCGACGGGTTGGAAGGAGGACGCGGCGACGTCGAACAACAACGCCGTCGACCTGCAGTACAAGAACACGTCCATGACGGTCATCGGCTGCATCCTTGGCACGAGCGGCAAGTCCGACACGTACGAGGTCGCCTATCCCGCCAACGCCCCATCGTCCCTCATGCCGATCTGGCGCCTCGGCTACGGCGGCCCCGACGATCGCGGCGACCCGAACGTCCGCGCGACGCTCCTGCGGCACGGCAACTGGGACAGCGTGACGAACGGCGTCGTATGGGACCCCGCCATCCCGGATCACACCCTGCCCGCCTCGCTGTACCTGAGCGCCAAGCCGGCGTGGTGGGGCGACGAGTTGGCGTGGCCGGCGATTGGGCCGGACGTTACGCCGATGGTGGGCAAGATTCCGGCGCAGGTGCGGTACGAAGCCGCGATGGGCATCGGGCCGACGGCAACGGCGACGGCAACGATGTCGCCAACGACTTCGCCGACAGCGTCGCCAGAGGCAGCAACGCAGACCGCGGCGCCGGACCCTGCCACGCCGATAACACCGCCCACTGCGTCACCCGCCACCACCGCGACGGCCGTCGACGGGGGCGTTCGTTCGTTCCTGTGGCTACCGATAGGATGGCGATAGTCGATGGACCCATGCACCCGCTGTGGTAGACCGACGACGTTTAGGCCGCGCGATGTGATCACGGGCTTGTGCGGCGAGTGTCGCGCCGTGGAGGACGCCATGCACGCGGCGGACGATGCGGTCAGAACCGCACAAGCGGCCAAGGTGCACGATGCGCAACAGGAAGCGTCGCAGTCGCTCGTTGTCTTCGGCCGGCGGATCGCATGTCCGATCTGCGGACATGATCGGTTCCAAGAGAGCAGCCAGCTCTTGAACTCGCGGGGCCTGGCGTTCCTCGACCTATCGTGGCTGAGCGCTGGGGCGATCACCTATGCCTGCCGACGCTGCGGACACATGCTGTGGTTTAACGGTACGCCCGGGGAGCTTGATGGGCCGAGTCAGGAGTAACGGGACGTGCCGCACTTGACAACCCGTGTGACAGACGGCCACATCACCCTCACCCCCTTCCTCCCCACCGACGCTCCCATCCTCTTCGCCGCCGACCACGACCCCGAGATGCGCCTGCGCTTCGAGTTCCCGCCCGCCTTCGTCCCATCACTCGATCACACCCTGGCCGTCATCGCGCGCTGGGCGCAGGAGCGGGCGGCGGGGGAGCGGTTCCCGTTTGCGGTCCGCGCCGCGGTGGACGGGGTGACGGACGGTGCGGCGGACGGCGTCCTCGTCGGCGGCTGCGAACTCTGGCCGCGGGGCGACGGCGTCGCCAACGTCTCGTATTGGACGTACGCGGCACATCGGCGGGCCGGGTTCGCGTCGCGGGCCGTCGCGCTGCTGTGCGACACGGCGTTCGGTGTCGGGAGGTTCACCCGGCTCGAGATCGTCACCGACCCGGACAACGTCGCCTCGAAGCGGGTCGCCCTGCGCAACGGGTTTTTTGAGGTAGGGATGCGCGGTGAGCAGGTGCTGCACGTGCGGGCGACGAGCGGTCGATGATGGCATGATCGGCGTCGCGCTCAGCCGACCGAGAGCCGTTCAGGACGACCGCCCATGACCACCCCCGACATCCCCCCCCGCCGCCTCCGCAACCAGCGCCTCACCGCTGCCCCCCTGGCCACGCCCGCCGCCGTCGTCGCGTGGCAGGGCGCCGTGCAGGCGCAGGACTACGCCGGAGCGCGCTGGGCGATCGGGCTGCGGTTGCGCGGCGCGGTCGATGCGGACGTCGAGGCGGCGTTCGACGAGGGCTCCATCCTGCGCACGCACGTTCTGCGGCCGACATGGCACTTCGTCGCCCCCGCGGACATCCGCTGGCTCCTGGCGCTCACGGCGCCGCGCGTCCATGCCCAGAGCGCCTACATGTATCGTCAGGCCGGGCTCGACGCCGCGATCTTTGCGCGCAGCCACGCCGCGTTGGCGGGCGCGCTGGAGGGCGGGCGGCATCGGACGCGCGAAGAGCTGGGCGAGGCGTTGGTGAAGGCCGGGGTGGAGAAGGAAGGGGCGTTCCGGCTCATCTACCTGCTGATGCACGCCGAGCTCGAGGGTCTGATCGTCAGCGGGCCGCGGCGGGGCAAGCAGCACACGTACGCCCTGCTCGAAGAGCGCGTGCCGCCGGCGCCCACCCTCGACCGCGACGCCGCGCTGGCTGAGTTGGTGCGCCGCTACTTCACCAGCCACGGGCCGGCGACGCCTCAGGACTTCGCGGTGTGGTCGGGGCTCACGGTGACGGACGGCAAGCGGGGCATCGCGATGGCGGGCGATGCGCTGGCGCCCGAGGCGATCGACGGGACGATGTACTGGTCGTCCCCGTCCGGGCGAGAGCAGGCGGCGTCGAGTTCGTCATCCACGGCGACGGCGACGGCTTTCCTCCTTCCGAACTACGACGAGTACTTCATCGGCTTCAAGGACCGCCGCGCGATCGGGATGCGGATCGACATCGAAACGTACCACCGCCATCGGCGGGCGATCGACGCAAACGTCATTGTCGTCGACGGCCAGGTCGTCGGCGGCTGGCGGCGGACGCTGCGGGCGCGCGAGGTCGACGTTGAGCTGAACGTCGTCGTGCCGCTCTCGCCCGCCGAGCAGGCAGCCGTGGACGATGCGGTCGCGCGCTACGGCGCGTTCCTCGGGCGGAGCGTCGCCACCGTCACCCCATGAACGCCGCCTTGTAGCCCAGCAGCAGCGCCACCATGGCCACCGCCACCCACACCGCCGCCCGATACCGCCCGCCGAAGTACAGCCCGACCGCCACCCAGCACAGCACCGCGGCGATCAGGGCACCGTTCACGTAATCGAGCACGTCCGCCATCGCCAGCGCAGCGCCATGCACATAGCGCAGGCGCCAGATCTCAGAGAGCGTGCGCGTGATCGCGAGAAACTGCACCATGATCGCCAGCCGCGCCCAGAACGCCGCGTCGCGCCGCCGCCAGCCAAGGAAGCCGTCGCCGGAGGCGCTCATCGGGTGATCCCATCCAGGTCGTCGGCGCCATGGCCGTTCACAACGTCCGAGGCGTCGGCGACGCTGCGGGCGGCGGTGGGCAGGTAGGCGGCCGGCGGCGCGAGCACCGTCACCACCCGGAAGCCGATGTGGTGGTCCTGGTACGACCGCCCGTCCTCGAAGTGCCGATAGGCGGCCCGCGCGACGAACGGGTCCGCGCCCCACCAGCCGCCCTTCTCGATCTTGATCGCCCCGGCCGCCGCGCCCGTCGGGTCGACGGTCTCGCCGCCCGTCTCGGCAGCCACCAGCTCCGCGTAGTAGCCGCTGTCCAGCCAGTCCGCCACCCACTCCATCGCGTTGCCCGCCATGTCCTCGGCCCCCACCCAGCTCGCGCCGTCGGGGTGCGCCCCGACCGCGGCCGGCCCCTTCGCGTCGACCACATGCGCCTTGGCGCTGTCCCAATCGTCGCCCCACGGGTAGGCGCGCGACTCGGGGCCGCGGGCCGCGAACTCCCACTGGGCCTCCGTCGGCAGCCGCCCGCCGCGCCACGTGGCGTAGGCCTCGGCCTCGAACCACGTCACGCAGACCCGCGGGTGGTCCGGCGGCGCGTCGGGGATGCAGGCGATCGGCAGGCGGTCGCGGTGCTGCATGCCCAGCCACTTGCGCCCAGCCTCGGACCACAACGCGTCGTCCGTGTACCCGCCGGCGTCGACGAAGGCCTTGAACGCCGCGTTCGTCACCTCGAAGCGGTCGATCCAGAAGCCCTGGCTGAGCCGCACCTTGTGCGCGGGCTGCTCGGAGGCCAGCTCACGCGCCGCCCAACCGGGTGGCTTCAGCGCCGCCGCGGCTTCGGCCGTCGTACCCATCACGAACGCGCCCGCCGGCACGAACACCTGGGCGATGCCGTGCGCGTCGTCGCGGCGGTCGCCGGCGGCGGGGGCGTCGGCCTTTGGGACGGCGTCGCGAGCGGTGGCCGGGCGATCGCGGAGCGCGGCCATCTCGTCGGGCCGGCAGGCCGCCGCGAACAGCGGCAGGGCGACGGCGAACACGAGGGCGTGGGCAAGGGAGGGCGGGACGGACATCGGGGCTCTCCAAGGGCGGGTTGGTTCAGTCGACGATGTTCGGGATCGGCGCAGCGGCCGGGTCCAGGTCCGGGACGATGAACGGGTGGGGCGTCGAAACGGTTCGGTTCGGTCGATTCGATCGCCGCCGCGGCCGCTAGAGATCCGGTCAGGTAATCGCACTACCAATTGGCGGTGGCGGCGGGTGAGGGCACGTCCTGCCGGTGTCCAACCCTTCAATCGTCTCGATCGACCGCAATCAGGGTGGACCCTTTCTCCCGCCCCGCGGGAGAAAGGTGGCAGCGCCGAAGGCGCTGACGGATAGAGGGCGAGTCCGGCGGGCAATGCGTGACCGGGTCTCTAGCTGCCGGCCCGCAGCAGGTCGCGGATCTCCGCCAACAGCACCGCCTCTTCCGAGGGCGCGGGCGCCGCGGCCGGCGTCGGTTCGGGCGGCGGGGACGCCATCCAGCGGTTCGCTTGGCGGATGACCAGGAACAACACGGCGGCCACGATCAGGAAATCAACCACGCTCTGCATAAAGAGCCCATACGTCACCTCCGCCGCGCCGACCTTGACGCTCATGCCGGCGAAGTCCAACCCGCCGAGCAGCAGGCCCACCAGCGGCATCAGCACGTTCGCGACCAACGACGAGACGATCTTGCCGAACGCCCCGCCGATGATCACGCCGACGGCCAGATCGACGACGTTGCCCTTGAACGCGAACGCCTTGAACTCCTGCCACATGCCGAACCTCCCGATGGAAATTGCGGGCGTCGCCAGCGCCCTTGCGGTTGGTTGCCGCGAGACCGCAGCATCGCCACGCCGTCACTCAATCACTCCGCCACTCAATCACTGTGTGCGGCCCTCCTGCTCCGGTGCACGCTGCCCTTGCACCTCCTCGCCCGCATCCTCGGCGCCGACAAAGAACGCCACCACCGAAAGCGCCAACAGAACGCCGAGCGTCCAGCGCACGGCGGGTGACAACGACGGGAAGAACACGATCGGCAGGAGCATGAGCAGGAGGAACATTTGGAGCCGGAAGCCGACCTGAAAGACAACGCCGTGCGGTCGGAGCACCGCGCCCAGCAACCCGAGGGCAAGGACGGCGAGCGCGCCGACGACGGCCAGCATCGCTTGGCGGGTCGCCCCATCGTAGCCGAACGCGTTGCCCCAGACGGCCGCGCCATCGACCGCCAGCACGAGCGCCGTCACCGTGAAGGCGAACGCCGCGACGGCAGGCGGCACGTCGATCCCGCCGGCCGCGCGCGGCCGTGCGCCGAACACGATGGCCGTCGTCCGAGCGCCGCCGGCGACGTCGTTGGCCAGATCACGCAGGCCGCCGTGGATGCCGTTGATCAGCAGGATGAACAGCGCCGCGTGCGCCGCCGCGACCCACGTGCCCGCCGTGGTCGGCCCGCCGACGGCCAGCGCGCCGACGACGGCGAGGCTGCCCCACGCCACGCCCTGCACGGCGTCCGTCAGCGGCGGGAACGCGGCGCGCTTGCCGTAGACGTCGTAGACGGCCATGCACCCGAAGCCGACGCAGAGCGCGATTGCGGCCGCCCAGCCGCCGCGCAACGGGGGCGCGAGGGTGAGAGCTAGGCCCAGCGGCACGGCCGCCAATGCGAGGCCGAGCGCCTGGCCAGGCCGGATCACGCCGCGCACGAGCGGGTCACGGCGCCGCAGCGGCTGCGTTCGATCGATCGGCAGGTCGACGACGTCGTTGAGGACGTACGCGAAGACGTGGAAGCACAGGCCGATGGCCACGAGCGCCGCGATCGCGCCCGGCGAGAGGGTACGGCGGACGGACACGCCGCCGAGCACGGGCAGGAGGGCGGAGAAGAACACGAAGTGGACGCGCAGGAGGCCGTCCACATCGCGGGCAGCGCGCACCAGCCGGCCCGCCGGCCGCACTTCGAGCCGGCGACGGTCGGAGGATGGGCCGGACGTCGTATCCATGGGCGGGGCGTCGTTCCGGTCGCGGTGGTGGGTGAGTAGGCGGGCGGGATGCGCGGGGTGCGCCGCCGAATCATACGTCCGACGTCCGCGCGGCGAACAACCGACCGAGACGGCGCACGGACCGCACGCCGACGTCCGCACCGCGACGGGCATTGGCGGGCATGGGCAGGGGGGGGCTGGCCATCGCCAAGAACGCGTGTATCGTTCGGGCCGGTTGACCCGATGCCACCGCGGGGAGTTGGACGATGAGCGAGCGAGTTGGCGACGGCGAAGCGGTGGACGCGCCGATCGACTTCGACGCGGTGTGCGCCGCGGAGCGGGCGAGTCTTGGCGTCGGGCCGGACGCACCGTTGGCGGCGCTCTGCCTTTCGGGCGGCGGGATCCGCAGCGCGGCGTTCTCGCTGGGGGTCGTGACCGGGTTGGCGCGGGCCGGCGTGCTCGGCGGCTTCCACTACCTCTCGACCGTGTCGGGCGGCGGCTACACCGGCGGCTGGCTTAGGGCGTGGATCCAGCGCACGGGCAGCCGCCGCCGGGTGATCGAGGCGCTCCGTTGGCAGGACGCCGCGCCGCGGGAGGGCGATGTGCGGACGCTCGACCCGAAGCCGGTCCGACACGTGCGGGCGTACTGCAGCTACCTGAGCCCGCACTGGGGCCTGACGTCGGCCGATGCGTGGACGCTGCTCGGCACGTACCTGCGCAACCTCGTGATCACCGCCGTCGTCCTGGTGCCGCTGATGGCCGCGGTGCTCATGGTGCCGTGGGCGAACGTGGCGCTGTTCGGGGCCGTCGCGGCCTGCGTCAACCCGACCGCGGGCGCCGCGTCGGGCTGCGGCGGGCTGACGCCCGCACAGGTGCGCCTCTTACTTTTCGTGCTCAGCGGCGCGCTGACCGCCTTCGGCATCGCCGCGCTGCGCGTGCAGGGCGAGGGCACGGACGATGGCAACCGTCGCCTCGTCGATCGCCTCAACCGCCACCTGCGGGACAACGGCGACGCGGACTTGGTCCGCTACTTCATCGCGCCGATCACGTTGGCGAGCATCGTCCTGATCTGGCTGTTGATGACGTACCCGCGCTGCAGCGGCTGGCGGTGCTACGCACCGATGGCGCTCTGGGGCGCGATCGTCCACTGGATCGGCCGGTCGCTCGGCGGGGCTGCGCTGGTGCTGGGTCGGCGGGGCACGTTATCCCGCGCACACGGCCGGCCCCTGCTCGAGGTCGTCCCGGTCATCGTCTCGGGCATGATCGGCGGCGCGGGCTGCCGCTTCCTGGCGATGCAGCTCCAGTCGGTAACCCCCAGCGATGGGCGGTCTGGCTTCTGGCTCGAGGCGACGCTCGGCCCGCCGCTGCTCCTGATCATCGGGCTGGTCGCGGCGACGGTTTTCGTCGGGCTGGTGAGCTACGCCTCGAGCGAGCACGATCGCGAGTTCTGGTCCCGCTCGGGCTCGTGGTTCCTCGTGATGATCGTCGTCCTGTTGGTCGGCCACGGCATCGCGCTCTACAGCCTGCCGGCGCTGCACGCGCTCAGCGCCCATCGCGATACGCTTGTCCTGACCGTTTGGGGCGCCGTGACCGGCTCGCTGACGGCGGCGGCGCGGTTCAACCCGAGCAGCGGCGGCGGCGAGGGGGCGCCAGCGCCGAAGGGGGCGATCGGCAAAGCGACCGAATTGCTCACGTTCGTGGCCGCGCCGTTGTTCCTGCTGCAGGTGCTCGTCGCGGTGGCGGCCATGAACGCCTTCATCCTGCGATCGCTGCCCACCAGCTTGCCCCCGGCGCTAACGGTCGTCATCGCGAGCGTGCTGCTGTTGGTCGCCGGGCTGGGCGCCGGCTGGCTGGTCAAGCTGGACGAGTTCAGCCTGCACGCGATGTACAACAACCGCCTGACCCGCACGTTCCTCGGGGCCTCGCGCCTGGAAGGCGCGGACATCCGCCACCCCGACCCGTTCACCGGCTTCGACCCCGAGGACGATATGCCGCTATTCGCCCTGGCCGAGCCGCTGCCGTCCGGCGAGCCGCGGCGGCTGCTGCACGTGATCAACATGGCCCTCAACATCGGCCGCGGCGTCGATCTGGCCGACCAACACCGCAAGGCCGTTCCGTTCTCGGCCACGTGCCTGCACGCGGGCGCGCGGCGGATCGGCTACCGGTCGATGCTGCCCGCGGAGCTCGATTCGGCCGAGGCGGGATCGGCCAAGGCGGGCTCGACCGAGGCGGGCTCGACCAGGGCGCCGCGCCGATCGACCAAGGCTGTGCTGCGCAACGCATCCTATCTCGGCCAACGCGGCACGGGCTACGGCGGCAAGGACGGCCTCTCGCTCGGCACGGCGATGACGATCTCGGGCGCCGCGGCCAGCCCGAACATGGGCTTCCATACGTCGGCGATCATCTCGTTCATCCTGACGCTGCTCAACATCCGCCTCGGCCGCTGGCTGGGCAACACGGGGCCGGCCGGCGCGGCCAGCTACGCCACGCCGGGGCCGCGCGTGTCGTCGCTGCCGATCGTCCAGGAGGCGTTCCGGATTACGGGGGTCGATCGGCCGTACGTCTTCCTTTCGGACGGCGGCCACTTCGAGAACCTCGGCTTGTACGAGATGGTGATGCGCCGCTGCCGCCTGATCGTCGTCGCGGACGCCAGCGCGGACCCGAAGTACCTCGGCGGCGACATCGCCCGCGCCGTCCAACTGATCCGCCTGGACCTCAGCGTGCCGATCACGTTCCACGAACCGGCGTCGTCCAGCCATGTGGACGCCGCGACCGCCGGACCGAACGGCAACAACCGCTCAGGCGAACGGCCCATCGACCATCCCGCCGCCGAACCGTCCAACGCCCCGCCGCGCCCGCCGTGGCGCTACCGCTTCGCGACGATCCACTACGCGGATCGCTTTGCAGGCGAGCCGGACGGCGTGCTCGTCGTCCTCAAGCCGGCCGTCTTCGAGGACGATCCGCCGGACGTCCGGCACCTGCGCAACCAGTCGGATCACTTCCCGCACGACTCGACCGCGAACCAATGGTTCACCGAAGAACAGTTCGAGGGCTACCGCATGCTCGGCGAGCAGACCGTGGCGGCCTTCGGCGCCGGCCCGGCCGTGGCGGTGAGCGACGTCGGGTCGGCGACGTTCGGGGAGCTGGCGGCGTGGTTGGGGCGGGCGGGGGTGGACATCGCGGCCGACAACGGCCCACGAAATGCTGGTTCACGTGTGCCCATACCGCCGCATCCGTCGTGACGGGCGGCGCACGTCCGGACCATGCCATGGCAGGTACAATGATCATCACATCAGGCTATGCAAGACGGCCAAGGAGGTTGGAGGAATGAACCGCATCAGCGGCATTCGATCGCTCCCGTTGTTGTTCCTCGTCGGTGGCGCCGCGTACCTGTCCTGGGCCGCCGCGCCGGACGGTGCGCCAAACCTCGCGCGGGCCTTGCCTGCGCACTCTGCCCGCGCCGTTTCCGCCTCACCTCCGTCAGGCGGCTACCCACCGCCGCCGCCGAGCCCAACGCCCGGCGTGCGGCATCCGATGTCGATCCCCGCAGCCGACGTCGCCGACAGCCTTGTCGCCGAGTGGATGAGCCAAGGGCTCGTGCTCGGCCGCCCGGACGTCCTTTGGGCCCGCGACGCGCATCCCGGCGAGCTGCCGGATTCGGCCGGAGCGCCCTCCGATCCTCTCCTTCCCGATGTGATCGCCGAGCTGCACGGCACGTTCAAGGCGGGCATCGTCGGCGAGGATGGGATCGCGCCGTACGTCTCCGTGGTCATTTCGCGCAGCAACGGCGACGCCTATGAGGTGAGCATGGCGGACAGGCGGGAGGATCTCAACCGCTAGTCCGTGGCGGGCGACCGGTCGAGCGGGACCGGCGCCACCGGCGTGCGCCCCGGCGCGCGCGGCGTGTCCGTGGCCGCCGGCGGGCGCGGCTTGTCGCACTTGCCCAGGCGATCTGCGGCGAAGATCGCGCGGAACGCTTCGTCGGGTACGGCGCGGTCGAACAGCTCGACCTCGTCGATCGCCCCGAGGAAGTCGCGGCCCGGCACGCCCCGGCCGAGCGCGGGCAGCTCGGCGATGTGCAGCTCGGCATCCGTGTCCACCGCCCCGACCAGCGCCGTCGTGTCGAACGTGGCCACGAGCGCGCCGTCCACGGTGAGCCGCCCGCCGGTCGGCGAGCCGCGACGGACGCTCACCGCCACGAGATGCCACGCGTTCGCGCTCAGCGGCGCGGGCGCGACGGCGTCGACGCTGCCCGCCGCGTTGCTCCACGTGAAGCCCAGCCGACCATCGACCAGGTGCAGCGACCAGCCGAGCGGCAGGTCCGCCGGCGCGAACCGCTTCGTGACGATCGGCTGCATGCCCTCGATCACCGCCGGCCGGACCCACGCGTCCACGCTGAGCCCGTCCTCACCGCCGTCCAGCCCCGGCGCGTCCGCCACCCGCACCAGGCCGCCGTCGAACAGCCGCCCCGCCGCCACCTTGGCCGGGTCGATCACCGCCGCCGCGCCTTCGATGATGCCGTCGTGGCCGCCGACGCCGTCGCGCGCCATGACGCCGCTTAGATCGTCCAGCGTCCACCACGCGACCATGCCCGCCGGGCGCGGCGCGCAGCCGGGGGTGGCGGTCGGGGTCAGGCTCGGGGTCGGGGTCGGTCCCTCTCGCGTGTACAACCGAAACGCCACCGTGCCGTCCGGGAAAGGCGCGCCGTCGGGCTTGGACGGGATGTGCGTGTTGCGCAGCGTCAGGACGTGGGCGGCGCCGGCCGGCAGGACGAACGTCGTCTTGCTGAACGCGCTCGCCAGCCACGCGGCCGCGGGATCGGCGGTGTGCGGCGGATCGTTCGGACCGCCGCCGAGGGTGGTCCAGTCCGCGACCGGCGGCGTGGACCCGATCAGCTGGCCGTCGACGTAGACCTCGTTGCGGTCCGAGACGACGTACAGGTCCGTCACGTCGATCAGCACTGGAACCGTCGACGTGTAGGCGTAGAGAGGCGCATAGAAGGACCCGCTGCTCATCAGCTCGTCCAGAACCTTCCACGCACCATCCGCCGCGATGGCGATGTTCGCCGTCGCGTTCGTCGCCAGCCGCGCACGCGGCGACGCGCCCTGCCCGGCCGCCGCGGCGTCGGCGCCGTGCAGCGGGATCGGCGCCGTCGTCGGCCGTTGGGTCACCGTGGCCGTGGGGCGCTGTGTCTCCGTCGGGCGCACGGACGGGCTGGCCGTCGGGCGCTGTGTCTCTGTCGGGCGCTGTGTCTCCGTAGGACGCTGTGTCGAGGGGACGGGCCGCGGCGTGGTCGGCGGCGGCGTCACCCGGGCCGTGGCGGTCCACGTCGGCGTGACGCGGCCGGGGATGAAGGGGACGGCTACGACCGGCAGGAAGATGACGCCCCCGGC
>JBDTSC010000063.1:0-12806 GCA_039931375.1 Ardenticatenales bacterium | reverse complement strand
AGGCGCGCGGCTGGCAGGTCATCGACCTCCCAGCGGGCGCCGCGGCCCAGACGCTGGCCGTCGACACCGTCGAGGGACGGCAACGGTTGTACGCAGCGATCTATCGCACGGGCGGCCTGACGACGCAGACCGGATCCGCCCTCTGGGCGATCGATCTCAACCAGCTGTCGTTTCGCTCGTTCGCCGCGTTCGATCCCGCCAACTCGTCCGTGCGCGGCATCGCCGTGCGGCCCGACAGCGGGCTGTTCGCCACGGGCTTGAGCACCGGCGGGCTGCGGCACACGACGCCGTCCGGCACGACGGGCGCCCTCGAGCTCGATCGGCGACTCGTGCCGGCGGTCGAGGCGGCCGAGGGCATGACGTTCGCCGCTGCCACGGACCAGGTCACGGACGACGCCGCCGGGTTGGTGAGCGGAGCGGCGGCCGTGTGGCGGCGCAACGGCGACGAGGCGTTTGCGCCGCTGTCCAACAGCGGTCAGCCGTTCGGCAGCGGCTACTTCTGGGACCTCGCCATCGACGCCAACGGCCGTCTGTGGGCGTCGATGGACGGCAACGGCATCTATTCTTTGGACGGTGCGACGGGTCTCCGGCCCGCCAGCCAGGGCTGGCGGGCGGTCAAGGACCTCGAGCTCGGCGGCCAGACCGCGAAGGCGCTGGCGGTCGATCCCGTCGACGCGCACGACGTGTACGCCGGCCTCGGCCGATCGGCGACGAAGCCGCGCACGAGCATCGACGGCCGCTTCGGCCTGCGCATCAGCTGGGACGGCGGCGCCGAGTGGACGAGCTACCCGTTCAGCTCGACCCTGGGTGAGCGACTGGGCGGGGGAACGCCGTTCCGCGACTTCGAGGTCCCGAGCGTCGCCGTCGGCCCTGCCGGCGGCCTGGTCTGGGCATCCGTCTGGGGCGATTCGCTCTACTTCTCGAAGGACGCCGGCCACCAGTGGCACCGGCTCCGGCTGCCGAGGGGCGCGACGCCCTACTTCGACGCCCTGGCCACGGCCCGCGTCAGCGCGACGTGCGACCTCGTGTTCGCCAGCGGCAAGGACGGGCTGTGGGTGCGCAGCGTAGCGGACGTGATGGCCGAAGTCGCCCGCACGATCTACCTGCCCGCGATCCACGGCGCGCCGTGGGAGCTGAACTGGCCCGCGAGCGCCCCGCGTCCGGCGCCGCGCGACGGCTGACCGTACACGCCAGCGAGCCGCGCTCATCCCCACCAACCCAGCCTCCGCCGCGGCCCGCGTATCCATCCGAACGCGGCCGCGTCTTATTCTGCGAACCGGACGGGAGAAAGCCACGTGAGTGAAGTGATGCTGCGCCGGCAGGCAGAAGTGTTCGAGCCGGCGGCCCTAACCGATATCTACGATCGGTACGCGGGCAAGATCTACAGCTACATCTACCACCGCACCGGCAACAGCGGGTTGTCGGAGGATCTCACCAGCGACGTCTTCGTGCGAATGCTCGAGGCGCTGCGGGACGATCGAGGCTGGAACACGAGCCTGCAGGGGTGGTTGTACCGCATCGCGCACAACCTGGTCGTCGATCATTTCCGACGGTCATCGAAGCGCGACGGGGTCGAGCTGGATGAGCGGTGGATGGCGGCGGAATCCTTTGCCGGTACGTTCGAAGGGCTGTTCCACTCGAACCAGCTCAAGATCGGGATGCGATTCCTAACGGATGAGCAGCAGCAGGTGGTCGCGCTCAAGTTCGTGGAGGGCCTCAGCAACGCCGAGGTCGCCGAGATCATGGGCAAGACCGAAGGTGCGATCAAGGCCCTCCAGCATCGCGCGCTCTCGGCGCTGCGACGGGTGGTCGGCGGCGAAGGGTTCGATCCGGTCGAGGCGGAAGCCGAAGCCGAGCTTTGATGGTTTGGGTTTGACTTGGACTTCTTGGACTTCTTGGACGTTTCGGGGGGATAGGGGACCGATGTCGACTGGCAACGGACATGGGGGCTTGGCAAGCATGCGCGATGCGCTGGATGCTTGCATCGCACGCCTCCGACGCGGATCGAGCATAGAGTTGGCGCTGGCCGACTGCGGCGCCATGGCGGACGCTCTGCGCCCGCTGGTCGCGCTGGCCGAGCACCTCTCGGCCGCGGTGCGCCCGGCACCCGCGCTGTCGGCGGACCGCATGGCGGCCGGCCGGTCGCGGTTCCTGACCGCCGCCGCCGGGTACACGGATCGCTCGTCCACGGCGTTCGACATGGCCATCGCCCCCGGCGGCGGCGGCGGCGCGATCCCACCGATTCACAGTGCCCCACCGGCCGCCGATGACGCGTCGCCCGACGAGTGGCTGATCGACGGCCTCGATGCCGCCGTCGCCCGGCTGCGCGACGGGGCATCCATCGACGCCGCGCTGGCCGTGCTGGCCACGGACGACGCCGGACGCGCGAAGCTGTCCGCCCACCTGACGACGCTTGTCGAGCTGCTCGTGGTCGCCTCGGACCTGAACACCTCGATTCAGAACGATCCGCACTTCGAGGCGCCGGCCATCGATCTCTCCGCTGGCCGGGCGCGCCTGTTGGCCGCCGCCGCCGCGCAGGAGGCCGTCGCCGCCGAGGCGCTCGACGCAACGTTCGCCGCGGACGCCCAGCGCGCCGCCGGCGTTGATCCCACCGCAGTCAATCCCACCACCGTTAGTCCCACCGCTTCCGGCGCCGGTCTGGCCGTCGGGATGGCCGCTGCCCCGGCCGTCCTAGGCGGCGAACCCGTCGACGTCGGCGACCTTGTTTCGATGGCGGCGCGACTCCAGCGCGAGGCGTCGCCCGTGGCGGCGCCCGACCTGGCGCGCGGCCGCGACCGGTTCCTGGCGGCCGCGGCCGCACAGGAGGCCGCGCTCAGCGAGTCGCTGGACGCCGGGCTCGCCGCGGCCCTGAGCGGGTCGTCCGTCGTCGCGGCGCTGGCCGCGGCGGGCGCCGACGGGCACGTCGATGCGCTGGCGGACCTCGTCGGCTTCGGTCGTTCCCTCGCGCCGGCCGCTCAGGCGGCCGGTGCGCCGGATCTGTCCGCCGGCCGGGCACGCTTCCTGGCGGTGGCCGAACAAGCGCGCGCCCATCACGCCGCTATCGCCGGCGCGAACGCGACCGCCGCGACCGCGCGCTCGGCCGCCCGCTGGGGCGTCGGCGCGCGGGTGTTCGGCTCGCACGCCGCGCGGCCGCTCGCCGCGCGGCTGAGCGTCTTGGGCACGATGGCGGCCGCCGTGCTGCTCGGGATCGGGTTCGCCGGCCGCGTGCCGGCGGTGGCCTCGTCCATGCCGGGCGATACGCTGTACACCGTCAAGGAGTGGAGCCGCGACGCCCAGCTCTTGTTCACGACGTTCGACGTGGACGCCGCACGCCGCGAGGCCCGCCGCGCCCACATCAACACGGACCGCATGACGGACGCGCTCCGGGCGCACGCGGCGGGCCGGACCGAGGACACGTCCTTCAACGCCCGCTACGACTCGATCGACACCGCCAAGGACAATAACGACAAGCCGCACGGCACGCTGTGGGTCACGCCGCTGGACGACGCGCCCAAACCGGCGTCCGTCGGCTTGCTTTGGCGCGAGGGCGACACCCACTTCGACCTGCCGGACGGCTTCGACACGCTCTCCCAGGTGCCCGCGGGCGTCGAGCTGCGGCTGAAGGTCCGCACCGGCGAGTCCAACCAGCCGCTGGCGCTGCGCGTCAGCGTCAAGGGGCTCGACCCGCTGGTGCCGCTGACCGCGACCGCCACGATCACCGCCACCCAACCGGTGACGGTGACCGGCACACCCGAACTCAAGCCGACGTCGGTTGTTACCGCCACCCAGACGATCACCGGAACGCCGACCGTGCTGCCGATGCCCACCGGGATCATCTCCGCGACCGTCACTCCAACGGTCGTGCCGGTCCCGATCGAAACCGCGACGGCCACCACGGAAGACGATGCCGGCCGCGTGCCGTACCCGCTGCTCGAGGGGATCGTCGTGCAGGTGTGGCCGGCGGCCGACGGTTCGGGGCCGATCCGGTGTGTCATCATGAGCCGCAACGGGCGCAACCGCACGATCGACCTCAGTGGTCTGTCCGCTGAGCAGCGCGCGAAGATCCAGATGGGCGGCACCGTGCAACTGCGGGTGAAGTACGACGACGCCGACGAGACGAGCGGCTACGCGACGGACTTCGCCCACTACAACGCCGAGAGCTGCTCGAACAACAGGATGATCGGCATCGTGATCGACCGACAAGCCGACCTGCTCACGATCGAGTCCGAGGGCGGCGTGCGCTACGAGTTCCACATCGACGTGGAGCCGTCCGGCGAGAAGACGGCGTTCACGGGACGCGTCGAGGTCGGCGCCAAGGTGCTCGTCGAGTACAAGCGGTGCGGCGGCCCGACGGCCAACCGCGCAGCGCGGGTGACGGGCGACGCGTCGACAGCGACGGCGGACGCCAACGCCGGCGAACCGTTCTCCAACGTGGGCAGCGTGATGAACGATCCGATCGACGACGGGCACGTCGTCCGGTTCGACCTCCTGGTGCGCAAGGGAACTGTGGATTCGCAGTGGGGCATCGAGGTCGCGACGGGTGACATTCATGGCACGGCGCGGCTGGCGCGCGGCCAGCTCGTCCGCGTCGACGGTCGCCTTGTCGATCGCGTCCTGCACATCGTCGCCGCCCGGTCGGTCACGTTCATGGCCAACCCGCGGCCGGCGACGGCAACACCCGATCCGACGCAGACCAGCGAGCCGCCCAGTCCGACCGCCGACCCGACCGAGACGCCGACGCCCGAGCCGACGGTCGTCGGCGTCGGCGCCGCGACCGTCGAGCCGACGCTCGAACCCGCCACGCCCGAACCGACCACCTCCCCCACCGACGAGCCGACGCCAGCGGTCGACGCCGCCGCGCCGAAGGCTGAACCACGACAATTCGCTCGGTTGGAACGCGCCGTTCATCCAAGCCGGGGCGCCGCGCGCGCCCCGGCTTAGAACGCGCTGGCCCCGTTGGCCGGCGATCGCGGGCGACCTATAATGCCAAAGCGGGCTGAGCCGCTTTGGCTATCGCCGTGCCGCCATCCGGCTACGGCCGAAGGCAGGACGTGCTGACGTGAGAGCCGCTGACGTGACAACATCGAACCGAACAACACGGGATCGAGCAACACAGGATCGAGCGACACGGGATCGAGCAACACGGGATCGACACCATCGATTCGTGCAGGTCGCGCTCGGCCTCGGCTTGGCCGTGCTGGTCGGGCTGGTCGAGGTTGGGCTGTACCGCTCGGCCGGATCGCCGGCACGGCCTGAAGGCTTGGGCGCTCCCGCCGCACCGCGCTCCCTGGCCGTCCAGGCGCCGGCGCAGGCGCCCGCCCCACCGGGCGCGGACCTCCTGCCGACGCCGACATGCCGCGTTGTTGGCTTCATGGACAAAGCGCCGGCGGGCGAGCCTGTGATCTGGGGCACCGTCACGAACGTCGGCGCCGTGGCGACGACGATCGACGGCGTGGAGATCGGCTGGGCCGGCGAGGCGACGCTGCGCGAGGTGCAGGCAAGGGGCGGACCCGGAGAGACCACCAAGACCCTGTTCGGCGGCAAGGCGAGCAGCCCGTTCTTCGCGACATTGGACGCCGGCTGGCCGCTCGCGCCGGGCGAGAGCGCGCAGGTGGGCTTTCGTTTCGAGTGGCCCAACCAGGATGCCCCGTGGCTGCTCAAAGCGGCCGTCGTCCACCTGCACGACGGCTGCCGCGCCGTCCTACGGCCGCGCGCGGACAGCCCGGTCTGCCCGGTGCACACGACCGACCTGCCCCACGTACCGGCGAGCGCACGCAACCGGGTGGAGATCACGGTCGAGAACACGGGCCAGAAGGAAGACAGCATCACCGCGCTTGAGATCACGTGGCCGGTGGCGACGAACGGGCGCCTGCTCAAGGTGACCGTCGATGGCGCCGAGCTGATTGACCTCAAGGACGGTCTCAACGCGTCGCCGGCCACGTTGCCGCTGGCGCGGATGCGGGAGGACGGCATCGTCGTCGCGCCCGGCAAGCCGCGCGCGATCGGCTTCGTCTTCGAGAAGCCCGCGGCTGTTGACGGTTACAGCATCCAGGGCTCGACCCGCCGCGGCTGCGCGCTGTCCTCGACCACCGGCTTGGCGGCGTGGGACTGCGGCATCAGCGCCGGCGACGTCCAGATCGACGGCGACGTCGCGCGCTACAAGATCAGCGACCCGCGCGACATCGACCGCACGGTCACGGACCTGACGCTCTTCTGGCCGACGGCCGCCAACGGCCCGCTCGTCAGCGTCGCCGTCGACGGGCAGCCCGTCTGGCGCGGCGAACAGCGCGACTCGCCCGTGTCCGTTCCGCTTGGGGCGCCGATCCGCGTCCCGGCGGGCGGCAGTGTGGATATCGTGTTCCGCTTCCGCCCGCCCGCCGCGGCCGGCACAGGCCCGCAGCTCGCGTCCGGCGCGTACACCATGGTCGTGGCGCTGGACGGGGGCTGCCAGACGGCGTTCACGAACCGTGCGGCTGTCGGCCAGTGCGATCTGTCCGCCGGCGAGCTCGTCTCGCTGGTGGAGCCGACCAGCCACAACATGCAGGTCGACGTCTACAACAACGGCGACGATGTGCGCCTCGCGACGCTCCACCTGGCGTGGCCGGCCGCGAACGGCGCGATCCGTGGCATCCGATGGGGCGGCACGGCGATCCTGAACGGGCCGCCGCTGGCCTGGGCGGCGCAGGGGGTGACGTTCACCGTGCCGACCGGCGTCGGGGCGCTGCTGGCGCAGGGCGGCCAGGCCTCGCTGGCCGTCGACTTCGATGAGGCCCCCGTGCCGGACGACTATTCGTTCGCCCTCGGCTTCGCGAACCGGCGCGGCGATCCGTGCCAGACGGTGCTCGTCACGCGGCAGGCGGCGCCCGGCCGGGGCGTCGTGGCGCCATGCGAGGCCGCGCTGGTAGGCCCGCGGTTCGGCGCCGCACGGACCCAGCTCTTGTTCGACCTGACGAACCGCGGCCTCGTCGCTGGCGCGCTGCTCGGCCTGGACATCAACGTCGCCCAGTTCGATCCGCTGTCGCCCCTCGAGACGATCCTTGCCGAACGGGCGAACGGCGAGACGCGGACGATCTGGTCAAACGAACCCCTGCGCCGACCGCCGTACACCGTGAGCCTGGACGATCCGCTGACGCTCGGCGCGGGTGAATCGGTGACGCTCCGTTTCCAGTTCGCCGCGACGTTCCAGCCGACCGGCCGGGCGGAGGAGATCGTGACCGTCCGGGCCGACCTAGGCGACGGCTGCGAGATCTGGAACACGCCGCCGGGCGTCGAGCCGCCGAGCAGCACGCTGCTATCCGGCGTGATCGCGCAGCTGCCCGATCCGCTTCAGGGCTGCTGCTGGGTGATCACCCGCTGGGACAACGATGTCGCGAACCGCGAGGTCAAGGTCGATGTGGATGGCAACACCGTCCTCGAACCGGCATCCGTGACGCCGCGCGTCGGCGACCCGGTGAACGTGACCGCCCTCGCCCGCGGCGACGGTTCGCTGTACGCCCAGCGGATCGGCTTCCAGCGGCGCGGCACGCAGGTCAAGGTGGCCGGCACGATCGCCCGCCTCGGCCCGCCGTCCGCCACGCGCCCCGGCCTGCCGGACTGGTTCGTCGTGGAAGGCCGGCTCGTCAGCCTCGTCGACAGCACCCGGATCGTCGGCGACCTGGCCGAGGGCACGCGGGTCTTCGTGACGGGCACGCCCAGCGGCGGGACGATCGTCGCCGGCACGGTCGACGCCGCCGACGCGAAGGTGGCGGAGCTGCTGAGCCGCCGGACGGTCGAGGGCTTCCTGGTCCGCACGGACGGCCAAGGCCCCGACCGAACATGGACGATCGGTACGACGCCCGTGCTCATCGGCGCCGACACGAAGTTCTACGACAGCAAGGGCGCGCCGGCCGCCGATCCAGGGGATCTGCCGCGCGGCACACCGCTGCGGGCTGAAGGCCCCGTCGAAGGCGGCGCACCGAACGTCGGCGCGACGGGCGCCGTGCGCGCCGACTCCGTCTGGCTGCTGCCGAACATGCCCACGATGCGGATCGCTGGCACGATCGTCCAGATCCCGCCCGCCGGCCAGGTCGGCGAGTGGAAGGTCGACGCCCGCGGCAAGGGGACGATCACGTTCTACGTCCGGTCGATGGCGGTGGTCGACACGCGGATCGCGCCGGCGCAGGCGGGCAACCAGCTGACCGCGATCCTCCAGCAAGCCGACGACGGCAGCTGGCTCGCGCTGCAGCTCCGCACGGATTGGGGGCAGTGATGCGGCCGTTCCTGCACGCCGTCGCGCGGCGATCCGGACGGATGACCGCGCTCCTGATCGCGGCGCTGCTGCTGCCGGCCTTGGGCGGCGCGCGGCCGGAGGTGACGCTGGAGGACACGCTCAACCTGTCCAGCTCCCCGGGCCTCTTGTCGGCCAAGCCGAGCATCGCCATCGCAACGGATCCGGCGACGAACACGGGCACCGTGCATGTGGTCTGGGAGGAAGACGACGCCGAATACCTGCAGCTGACCGGCGTCGCCCATCGCTACCGCCCGTTCAACCTGGCGACCGGCGCCTGGCTGGGCGACTGGTCCGCCATGGACTGGGTGTACGAGTCCGCTCGGGAGCCGGCGATCGCGGCGCGCGGCAACACCGTCGTGGTCGCGCTCGTCATGCCGTCTCCGAGCGTCGCGGACGCGCAGACGTCCATCGCGCTCGTCCGCTGGGACCCAGTCGCCGGCCATTGGTCGTCCGTGCCGGACTCGACGCTGCCGCAGCCGCTGCAGTGGGGCAACGAGACGAACTACACCGCGAACTGCAAGCAGCCGGATGTCTCGATCGACGCGCTGGGCGACGTCTGGATGACGTGGATCGACACGAACTACGACAGCAAGCCGTTCTATGCCAGGGTGAGCATCGAGCCGTCGTCCTTCGGTCAGCTCTCGGCGCTCAATGAGATCTTCGCTTACTCGGACCGCTCGCAGTCGCCGCGCATCGCCACCGGACCCGACGCGGGCGATCCGGTGTACGCCGCCTGGAGCCGCGCCGTGCCCGAGTTGGGCCAGGATTCCGTCTTCCGCTCGCTGCAGATCGGCGGCCATTGGGACACCTCCGAGATCAACGTCGGCGCCCACGGCCGCGCCCCGGACATCGCGGTGGGCCCCGGGGGCAGCGTCTGCACGGCGTGGCAGGAGCAGGTGGACGGCGGCGCCGGCCAGCCCGACATCTACCTGGACTGCAACGTGCCCGGCCACCGCGGCATCAACCTGAGCGGCACGGCGAACGACCGGTCCGTGGAGCCGAGCGTCATCTTCGGGGCCCCAGAGGTCGGGCCGATGGTCGCGTGGCGCGAGCAGCAGCAGTCGCCGGACGGGTCGATCAACTTCAAGCCCGCCGAGCAGGCCGTGGCGCCGATCGCGATCGAGGGCGGGCCGGTGTCGTCGCCGGTGATCGCCACGATCGGCGGGATCGTGCACGCGGTGTGGGTCAAGGACGATGGCACGGGCGGCGAGGACGTGTTCTACGGCCGCTTCCCGTCCGCCCTCACGACGCCGACGTCGACGCCGACGGCCACCACCCGCCGCACCGCCACTCCGACGCGAACGCCCATCCGACCGACGCCGACGAACACGCGCCGGATCCCCTCGGGCACGCCGCACGACGAGGCAACGCCGACGCCGCCCAACACGCCGATATCCACGATCGACATCGTGCGCGGCCGGGTCTACCTGCCCTGCACGATCGTGCCGCGGCCACAACCGCAGCCGTAGTCCCCGCCCACTCGCTTCCGCAAAAACGTCGACGCCGCGAGATACGGCCGCCGTCGGTCACCCGGCCGGCGCCGTGGCGGTGACGATCCGGGGTGGGCGCGGCGTGGATGTCTGGCGCGGCCGCGTGGGGGTTTCGGTGGGGACGGGGGCCAGGACGGTCGGGGCGATGAACGGGACGTCGTGCTCCGTCTCCCGCCGCTCGTCCGGCGTCAGCGTCGGGGCGACGACGTGGGCGATCGTGTAGACGCCGAAGGCGATCGTCGTCAGGAGCAGGATCGTCACGAGGCTGCGGACGTAGCGCCCGAGATAGGCCTCGCGCTCCAGCCCGAACACCGCGGCGCGCCGCCCGCGCAGCGCGCGACGGGCCACCCAGCACTCGCGCAGGGCCAGCGCGCCCAAGAGGATGTAGAGCCAGGAAGCGTAGGCCTCGATGGCGGCGATCAGCTCCGGCATGGCGGGTCGGGCCGACACACGGTCGGCCCGAACGGGCCCGGCGGAGTGCGCCTACTCATTGAACATCGCCCCGACGCTCTGGCCGGTGTGGATCCGGCGGATCACCTCGCCCAGCAGGTCGCCGACCGAGAGGACCTCGAGGCAGGGCGGGCGCTTGTCGGGCGGCAGATAGCAGCTGTTCGTGACGACGACGCGCTCGAACGCAGATCGCGTCAGCCGCTCGACGGCCGGCGGCGAGAAGATCGCGTGCGTCGCCAGAGCGAACACGCGCCGGGCGCCGCTCTGGAGGGCGAACTCGGCGGCGTGGACCATCGTGCCGGCGGTGTCGATCTCCTCGTCGACGATCAGGACGTCGCAGCCGTCGACCTCGCCGATCAGGTTCAGCGCTTCCGTGTTGCTCCCGTCCTTGCTGCGCCGCTTCTCGATGAGCGCGAGCGGCATGTCCACCTCGTCGGCGAAGTAGCGGGCGTCCTTGGCGTGGCCCAGGTCGGGCGATAGGACAACGCCGTTCGTGATGCCGGCGCGCTTCACCCAGTCCGCCAGGTGGTGGCGGGCTGTGATGTCGTCGACCGGGATGTGGAAGAAGCCCTGGATCTGCCCGGCGTGGAGGTCCATCGTCAGGACGCGGTCGGCGCCGGCGGTCGTGAGCATGTCGGCGACCAGGCGCGCCGTGATCGGCACGCGCGGCTGGTCCTTCTTGTCCGATCGCCCGTAGCCGTAATACGGCACGACCACCGTGATCCGCCCCGCGGAGTCCCGCCGCAGGCAGTCGATGGCGATCAGCAGCTCCATCAGGTTGTCGTTCACCGGCGTGCTGGTCGGCTGCACCCAGAAGACGTCGCAGCCGCGGACGGACTTCTCGAGGCGGACGAAGGTGTTCGAGTTCGCGAACTGCCGGATCTCGACGGGGTGCAACGTGGTGCCGAGGTACTTGGCGATCTCCTCGGCCAATGGGACGTTGGCGGTGCCGGAGCAGAGGATGAGTCGCCCGTACAGCAGGTCGTGCGGGACATCGGGCATGGTCATCGTCTGCTTTCGTGATCGTGGAAGCGAGGCGCGCGAGGCGCGTATGGTGCCTCAAAGGAGGGAGCGGGCCAAGATGGGAGAGGGCAAGATCGGGGCAGGTCGACGCGCTCCCGGTCGGCCCACCGTGGCTGATGACGATCAGCGGCGCCCGCCGGCCACGCGCCATGCCGGTTCGGGGATTGGCCCTGCGTCGGCGATCACGGCTCCGACGGGTGCAGCCGCTCGTACCACGACGGTCCGGTCCCCACCCACGGCAGCGCGGCCCGCCAGACGCGCACGCTCGGCGGGCCGCCCGAGGCGAGCGAGAGGCGCAGCAGGCCGGCGTCGCCGGACGCGATCAGAACGTCGTCGCCGTCGAGCGCGATGTCAGACGGCGTCCCGGGGATGGCCAGCGACGCCGCGAGAACGGGATTCTCCGGCGTCCGCACGTCCAGCAGCCACACCCGCCCGCGCAGCGCGAGCGGCGGCCAGGTGCCGCCGACCTGCGCGCCTGGGTCCGGACCGGCCAGCCCGACGGCCACGACGCGGTCGCCCGCGGCGGCCACCGCTCTCAGCTCGACGTCGTCCGCCGCGTCGCCCCAGGCCTCGACCGTCGCCAGGATATCCGGCGCGGACGGGTCGGACGCGTCGATCACGTGGAGGGCGCTTCGGTGGCGCGGCACGCCGTCAACGATGGTCCGCTGCGTCACCGCCGCGAAAACGCGGTCGTTCACCATCGCGACGCCCGCCGGCTCCCAGCCTCGCGGGCCGAGGTCGATCGCCCTGGACACGCCGAACTCCGCCAGCGGCCGCGCCGTGAGCTGGACGAACGCGAGGTGCGGCTCCACCGCGACGCGCGGGTCGATGGTGCTTCGGCCGCCCGCGAGCACGACGGCCCGCTCGCCGGAGGCCGCCAGGTACCGGCCGATGCGCCATCGCCCGACCAGTCGCTCCACCGGCCGATCCGGATGGGCCAGGTCGGCCGTGAAGAGATCCCCTTGTCGCAGGAGGACGGCCTGCTCGCCGACGATCCGGAGTTCCTGTCCGCCCTCCGCGCCGGGCACGGCGGTCGGGAGCGGGATCGTCACATACGAGCCCGGCCCGTTCACGATCGGCGTCCGAAAGATGGCGAGCCGCTCGCGCAGCGGGACGGCGAGGCGCCCGCCGCCGGCGGCGAGCGGCTCCGGCAGGTCATGCGAGCTGCGGCTGTAGTCTTCGTAGACCTTCGGGATCTCGGCGACCCAGGCAAGCCCGGCCGGTGGCCGATGCACGGCCTCGACGAAGCTCCAGTCGCCCGCGGCGGCCGCGTACGAGAGGCCGTCGGCCGCCGCGACGCGCTCGAGGGCCCCGGTCGCGTGGTAGGCGCCGGAGGGGCTGTCGCTCGGGACGGCGTCGTCCGTCGGGATGCGGCACGTGAAGAGGACGTCGTCCGCCACGAGGAGGTCGTAGAGCAGGCCGGCCGAGGCGGTGACGAGGTGGTCGTCAAACCCCTGGCAACCCCAGAACGCCCGACCGTGTTCGGGGTCCGGCTCGCCCGAAGGGGAAGGCCGGCTGACGCCGTACTCGTCGGACGCGATCCAGACCTCGCCGTCGACCTGGACGAAGTGGCG
>JBDTSC010000062.1:0-13120 GCA_039931375.1 Ardenticatenales bacterium | reverse complement strand
GCGACGCGGGTGCCGATGGCGTCGGGCGTCGGGGCCGCGGTCAGGCTTGGCGCCGCCGTCGGCGTCGGGCCGTGGGTCGGCGACGGGCCGGCGGTGCGCGTCGGCCTTGGCGTCGCCGTGCGCTGGGCGACGTTGCCGGTGCGGTTGCTCCACGGCAGGTAGACCGTCCGGCCGCGCGTCGTGAACGTCCAGACGTGGTCGCCCGGCAGCGTGCGGCCGTCCGCGGTGCGGACGCGGGCGCTGAGGCGGGCCTCGTACGTCGTCGCCTCCGCTAGCTCGAGCGTCGGGGTGAACACGAGCGTGCGGTCGAGCGCCTCGTAGCCGACGTCGCCGACCACGGGACCGGCCGCTGCCCCCCCTTGGCCGCCGCCCGCGCCGTCGACGGTTCCGGCGCCCGCGATCGGCACCAGCGCCAGCGATGCGCCGTCGACGGACGCGGCGTCGAGCGCGTCGCGCAGCTTGCCCTGGACGATTCCGCGCACCGCCACGTCCTTCGCGCCGTCCGGCGGATCGACGGCCAGCACCGTCAGCGGGTTGTCGAGGCCGAACGTCACCGTCGCCTCACCTGCGTCGAAGCCGTCCATCGCCATGACGCGCAGCCGCGCGCCCGGCCCGTTGCCGACGAGCGCGCTCGGCAGCGTGTAGCGCGTCAAGCGGCTGTCCATGAGCAGCGGCTCCCAGCGCTGGCCGCCGTCGCCGCCGAACTGCAGCGAGTACGTCAGCGCATCGCCGTCCGCGTCGTCGCCCGCCCACGCCACGTCGACGTCGCCGCGCCTCGTCGCGCCGGCTTGCGGCTGCGTGAAGCGGACGGTCGGCGCGTGGGCGCTGCGGGTGCGTTGGGCGATGACGGTGTCGCCCGCGAGGATCGCGACGGACGCGGCCGTCGTTGCCGCCGGCGCCGCGACCAGGAAGCCGGCCAGCGCGCCGTCGTCGACCGGGCCGAAGGCCGGCGTGAACGCATAGCGGGCGATGCGGGCCCCGGCGGCGTCGCGCAGCTCGATGCCGTGGTCGCCCGTGCCGGCCGGGTCGAGCGTCGGCGCGCCGTCGGCGGTGACGAGCGGGTCGATCGAGGCGGACTCGACGCCGTTCGCGCGGCGGCGGATCGTGCCGGAGACCAGGACGACCGGCACGGGCACGGGGTTCGCGGCCGCGGCGGCGACCGCGGCAGTGCGGGCGGCGGCAGCTGTGGCATCGGCGCCACCGGCGACGCCGCCATCGCCCGCTGCGCCGGATCCAAACGATGCATCGCTTGCATGGGCGACAGCACGGGCGACAGCGCCACCGCCATCGCCCGCAGCCGCGACAAACCGCGGCGGGCACGGCGGCTGCCCGAAGCACGAGCGCTGTGTCCAGAGGTCCATGAACGCTTCGTGGTCGTGCGTCGCCGGCCACGTCGCACCGAATCCGACGCCCAAGTTCATCACGGCGCGGCTTGCGCCCATCGTGTGCTCGGCATCCGAGTACATCACGCGGTCGTTCAAGAGGTCGTAGCCGCTCAGGTCGTCGCGATCGGCGCTGGAGTCCGCGAGCCCTTCGACGTCGCCGAGGACGTGGACGAGGGCCTCGGGGGAGACGCCGACCTCCATGATCGAGATCGGGAAGGCGGAGCGTTCGACGCGGGCGCCTTCGGCGGACGCCTTCTGAGACCAGATGCCGGACTGGATCGCGTCGTGGTACATGCCGGGGTTGGCGAGGACGTCGGGGTGGTCGGCGAAGCGGTCAAAGTAATTGGGGGGGACCAGGGCGACGACGTAGCGCCAGCCGAAGACCCGCGTCGCGAAGCCGGTCCGTCCGAGGTCCTTGGCCCAATACAGGAACGTCGTCCAGGGCTGGTGGGCCCTGCACTTGTCGGGATCGATGCACGTCGTATCGGCCAGGTAGCTCAGGCGGAGGTCCAACCGGGTGAGCGGCATCACGTTCACCGCCGGCTGGGCCAGGCCGAGCAGCCACTGCTCCTGCTGGCCGCGCGAGACCTTCCACTCGCTCCCCGGGATCAGGTCGTTCACGATCGGCACCGCCAACATGCCGATCTTGCGCGCCGCGCCGACGTCCGACCAACTGTTCACGTTCGCCTCGACGCTCGGCACCGTCACGATCTTCTCGGGACGGGCGAACGCCGGCCGCAGCTCCGCCTTGAACGTGTAGCCGCCGCGCCCGAACGGCGCCGGGACGATAAAGTTCGCCGAGTTGCCCTTCTTCGCCACCGCCTCGGGCACCTTGGGCGGCCAGCGGCCGGGGTAGAACGTCTGCTGCAGCGTCAGGTCGGTGCCCCGGCGCGGGATCAGGAGCCGCACCGCCACGCGCTCGTCCTCGAGCTCGCTGTCCGCCGAGATCCCGGCTTCGACCCGCAGCGCGAACGTCTTGACGGCCAGCGTGATGAAGCCGTACAGCGGATCGCGCGGGTTGTCGACGACCTGCGAGACGATGATCTTGGGGTCGAACCGCGGCATCGTCCGGAACCAGAGATCGTGCGGTCCGGCCATCACCGCCCCGTCGCGCGCCTTCACCCCCTGCTCGCCGCCCATGACCGTGACGCGGACGCGCAGCCCGACGTCGGGCACGGGGTCCGCCGTGACGCGGATCTGCGCCGTCCGACCGAACGACGTGACCTCCGCGCCGAGGTTGCCGTGCCACAGCGTCTCGAGCTTGACGGTCTGGGCGTTCACGCTTGAAGGATCGAGGGGGCGATCGAACTCGATGTCGACCGTGTCGCCGGGCTCGAGTTCGACGTCGCGCGCGTCGGCGTCGGGGAACGTGCGGATGACCTTGAGGCCCAGGAAGCGGACGCCGACGCCCGCCTCGCCGCCGTGCGTGAGGTTCACCGCGTAGATCGTGGCGCGGTCGCGACTTTGCAGCTGGGACGGCGGCGGCGGCTCGTAGAACCCCTCGACCCGTCCGCCGGCGTCCGTGGACGCCTTGCCGCCGATCATCGTCGATCCGATGACCGTCCCCATGTCCGGCGGGTCGACGCGGAACTGGAGGCTGTCGCCGACGACCGGCTTGCCGTCGAAGTCCTTTACCTCGGCCGTGACGCGCACGGCGCGCCAGACCGGTTCGATCGGGATGTCGCTGGGGTCAACGGTGAGCTGCAGCTGGTAGCGCTCGATCCGCAGGTCCAGCCGACGGACGAGCGAGCGCGCCGCGTTCGTCACGACGACGGCGACGCTGTCGCGGCCGTTCAGGGCGTCGACCTTCGGCGCGCGGTAGCGGACGCGCACCTCGCCGGCCGCGTCGGTGACGCCGGACGTTGTCGCTAGGCTGCCCATGTCGGGCGGGTCGAGGGCGAAGGACAGCGCCTCGCCGGCGACGGGCTTGCCGGCGCCGTCGTCCATCGTCGCGGTGACGGCGGCTTCCGAGGGCGTGGCGCCGCTGGGCGGCAGACGGGTGGCGTCGGCATCGACCGCAAGGCGGTAGCTCGGGACGGGCGTCGGGACGTTCTCCGGCCGCTTGTAGATCGCGTAGACATACACCCGCCAGTACGGATCGCCGGGCGTCGTCGTGCCGATGCCGCCGCGGAACATCACGGTGTGGATCGGCGGCCAGTTCTGCGGATCGACGGGCAAGGTGCCCTGGATGGGGGCCAGCGGGGCGGCCAGGCTCGTGTTCTTGCCCTCGGCGTCGTCGACGTAGTGGCTCTTGAGCGCGCCGGAGCAGACGGTCTGCAGATAGCACTCGTCGTAGGCGACCAGTTGGACAGCGGTCTGCCCCGTTCGGCCCGGCAGGTCCAGCTGCCCGGTCGCGCCGCCGCCGATCTGGAACGGGACACCGGGCGTGATCTTGTCGGGCAACTCGATCGACAGCGTGGCGGTGGCGATCAGCTTGCCGGTCGGAAACGTGCCCGTGTAGACCTTCGTGCCGCCGAACGGGAACGCGTCGAGGTTGTTCGCGGCGGTCGTGTAACGGCGCGTCTCGACTTCCCTTTGGACGTCCTCGGTGTGGACGACCTCGAAGTGGTCCAGCAGAAACGGCTGGGGCGATTGGGCGTTCGCGGGCGCCGTCGTCGAAGCGGCCGTCGCGAGCGACCACGCGACGACGAGACCGCTGAACCGCGCGGCGGCGGCACGTCGACGCCCGCGGACTCCGAACTCGTGCCCGTACATGCTCGTTCCCGTTCTGGGGAGTGCGACGCTCAGGCGATCGGCGAACGGGGCGAAGCGTACGCTGTGGTCGAGGACGGGTCAACTGGCTTGCCCGGGTGGCGGGCGGTCACGCCGGGCGCGGCGCGTCGTTTCTCTGTTGCACCATCGCGCCACCCCTGATACACTGCGCCCGCCAGCACCCACACTCCGCTAGCCACATATCCGCTCGGCCACCACACGCCTCGCCTCGGCGCTGGGGGAACGGTAATCGCGCGCCGTGGCGCAGGTACCTTGGAGGTCCTGCGATGAGCGGTCCTGTCTCGTCACGTCTTGGGTTCCGCTACGTGCGGGCGCTGACGCTGATTCTGTTCGTGTCGTTGTGTCTTTCGCTGCCGGTCGCCGCGGCGGCTCCGCGAGCGCCCGAACGCCCTGCATCCGCGGCCGTCGCCGCACGGGCGCAGGGCAACGGCCCGACGGCGCGCGCCCTGGCCATCGAGAGCGAGTACGACGCGCTGCGGGTGCCGGACGACCCGGCACTCAGCCCGCGCCAAGCGCTGACGATCGAGATGTGGGTCAAGCGCCGCCACGCCACGGGTTGCGCCGCGCTGCTCAGCAAGAGCAGGGCGGACGGCTGGTGGTTCGGCGTGTGCGACGGACGGCTTCGCTTCGGCAGCGGCGGCGCGTCCGTCGACGGCAACGCGGTGTTGGCGGAAGCGCGATGGATCCACGTCGCCGTCGCCTTCGACGGCGCAACGGCCGCGTTCTATGTGGATGGTGAGCTGGACCGCAGCGCCTCCATGCCGGGCGTGCTCGGCCGCGTCGCCGCGCCGCTGGTCATCGGGGCAGACGCCACGCCGGGGGCCGTGTTCAGCGGCGGCATCGACCACGTGCGGCTGTGGGGCACCGCGCGCAGCGGCGCCGACATCCGCGCCGATCGCTACGCGACGTTGTCCGCCCGGAGCGGCCTGATCGCCCAGTGGCCCTTGGACGGCGACGGCCGCGACCTGGCCGGCGGGCACGACGGCGAACCGTCGACGGGCGCGTACAGCTTCGACGGCGCCCTGCCGCGCGACCTCGTCGTGCCGCTGGCCGAGGCGGGCGCGGTGGCGGACGGCGTGTGCGGCGCGGCCGAGTACGGCACCGCCGAGCGCGTCGCGCTGGACGGCGTCGACGCGCTGACCGCGCTCGTGCAGGCCACGGCGGATGCGCTGTGGGTGTGCGTGCCCGATCTTCCCCGCCCCACCGGCGCGAACGCCTTCGTGGCCGTCGAGCTGGACCGCAACCGCAGCGCCGACGCCCGGGTGCAGCTGGGCGATTACCGCATCCTCGCGCGCTACAGCGGCACGCACGGCGTCGAAGAGGGCGACGGCCTCGGCGGCTGGCGGGCGCTCACGCTGCCGGCGGATGCCTGGACGGTCGGGCGCACCACGACCGGCAGCCTCGGGACGGAGCGCTGGACGGCCGAGATCCGGATCGCCCGCACGCTCCTCGAGCCGCCGCGCGACGCGGACGAGCCCGTCGGCGTCGGGCTGGCCATTGCCTACAGCGGCCTGCGCGCCGCCGGCGACGACCGGCTCTGGCCGTCCGGCGCGACGCTCCTGGCGCCCGCCGGCTGGTCGAACGCCACGCTGGCCGAGGCGCCGGGCCTGTTGCCACGCTTCGCGTTCAGCGGCACCGTCGTCCAGCCGACGGCGGACGACCCGCTGCGCGGCGAGGCGGGTTCGACGGTGCAGCTGCTGACGGCCGCGACGATCGACGGCGGGCCGTTGCGGCTCGTGGACAGCGATGTCACTGACGGCGGCGGCGTCTACCGCTTGGCCTACCGCGGCTATCCGCCGGCGGCGTTCGTCGTCCGCCAGCTCAACGCGCGCGGCATGCGCTCCGTGGCCGCCGATCCGGGCGCCCGCGGCCGCGCCGGCGGCGCGGACGTGCTGCACTATGTCGTCGACGCGTCGGGAAGCGCTGCGGAGCGCACGTTTACGGGCGGCCGGTTCGTCGACGCCGTCGGGCTCGCACCGCCGGCGGCGCTCGACCGCCACTACCTCATCGTGTACGGCGCGCCCGTCACCGAGGCGGACCTGGCGCCGCTCGTCCGGATGCGGCGGGCGCAGGGGTTCCAGGTGTCGATGCGCAGCATCGAGGACCTGGAGCGGAACGGTCAGGGGCGGGATCTGGGCGAGCGGATCCAGAGCTGGCTGGCCGCCACGTGGCGTGCGGTCGAACCCGATCCGGTGTACGCCCTTCTGGTCGGGCGGGGCGATGTGATCCCGGTCCGCGACATCGCCTGGCAGGACAACGACCATCGCGATCCACTGCGCGGAGACTACTACCCGGCCTGGCCGACGGACTGGGTGTACGCCGACGTGGACTCCGACTGGGACGCGGACGGCGACGGGTACTACGGCGAGTTCATGCGCTGCCGGCCCGGTGACACGTATCCGGACGCGGACGGCAAGGCCGACCACGACTGCCCGGAGGCCGGCAGCTTGTCGCGCGAGGGGCCGTTCGGCGAGCTGCGCGGCAGCGCGGACGACTACCACGCCGAGATCGCGCTCGGTCGCCTGCCGCTGAACGAACCGGCGGAGGTGCGACGGGCGATCGCGACGATCGTCGCCGCGGAAACCGGCGGCGCCGACCGCCGCCGAGCGCTCCTGGCCGGGGCGATGTGGAGCTGGGAGGGCGATGGCTGGTCCAGCGAGCGGGCTGCCAGCGTGCCGGGCGGCGACATCTCCAGCGACCCGTGGCTGCGCGCGCCGTGGGACGGCCTTCAGCCGTTCGGCGTGGACGCGGCGGACGCCTTGGAGGCGGCCGTGCGGCCGCGGTTGAGCGGGCCGATGACCGAGATCCGTCGCTTGTACACCACGCTCTCGCCGGACGGTGATCCGGCGCTCAGCCCGACGACGCAGACCGCGGACGGCCCGCTTACCGCCGCGTCGTTCATGCAGGAGTGGTCGCGCGGCCTCGGCCTGGCCGTCGTGGCCGGGCGCGGTGCGGCGGATGGGGTGTACGGCGGCAACTGGACGGCGGACTACGACGGCGACCGGCGGATCGACCAGCCCGCCGCGCCTTCGAGTTGCCCTGATCCGACGGCCTCCGCCGACGGCTGTTCGGAGTTGGCCATCGAGCGCTTGCTCGACGCGCGCCTGCCGCAGGCGGCCGGGTCCCCGCTGGTCATCGCCCATGCCGGCGGCACGGCCGGCGTGGCGTGGACGTGGGACGGCGTCGACGCGAACGGCGCCGTCGTCGGCCTGCGCTACGGCCCGCCGACGGTCGCCTCCACGCTGATGGGCCGCGGCCGCGTCGCCGGCTGGGTCGGCAGCTACGGGCCGCTCGAGCCGGGGGACCTGGACAGTTTCCAGGCGGGGCTGGTCCAGTCGCTCGTGGTCGACGGCCATCGCCTGGGCGACGCGCACGGCGCGGCCGCCGGCGACCTGGCGCGCCGCGCGCCCTACGATCCGCGCCACTACGGGACCGTCGCCTTCGGCGACCCGGCGCAGCTCTACTGGGGCGACGCCGCGGACGCGTTCGGGCCGTGGCCGGGCGACGGCGGCGGCTGGCGGGCGGATGGCGCTTCGTCGTACGCTGGGCCGAACGTGCCCGAGATCGCCTGGGTGGCGCGCGACTTCGGCCCCGGCACGCCGGCCTCGATCGGCCGCCAGGGCGATCTGATGGCGGTCGGCAGCGCCGGCGCGGTGCTGTTGACGCCGGGCGGCGCGACGGTGCGGCAGACCACGATCGGCACGATCGGCGGGGCGGCGCGGTTCGCGCCGGCGATCGGCGTCGGCGGCGCCTATGTGGCCGCGGGCGGGACGTTGCTCAACCTGGGCGCGGACCTGACGCAGCGCGCGTCGATCGTGCTGCCCGCCGGCGGGCTGGCCAGCGGCGCGCCGCGACTCGATCCGGACGGCGTGGTCTGGGTCCCGACCTCCGCCGGCCTGGTGCGCGTCGGCCCGGCCGGCGATACGACGATCGTACATCCCGCGTCGGTCGTCGGCGCGCCGGCGCTGCTGCCGACCGGGGAGATCGTGTGGTCGACCGGTGACGGGACGGTGCTGGCGCTGTCGACGACGGACTTCGAGCACACGCCGCGCGTCCTGTCGAGCGGCGTGCTCGGCGCGATCACGTCGCCGGCGGTCAGCCCGTCCGGCACGGTTTTCGTCGGCACGTCGGGCGGGCGGATTATCGCCTATCCGAACGAGCGGACCGGCTGGCAGATGGACGCGGGCGGCGCGGTGAACGCCCGCCCGTCCGTCGCCGCGGACGGCAAGGTGGTCGCCGGCACGGCGCGCGGCGACGTCGTCGCGTTCGCCGCGGAGCGGGCGGAGCGGCTCTGGATCACGCGCCTGAACGCCCCGATCGACGCGAGCATCGCCGTCGACGGCCGGCAGGCGTACGCGGTGGCCGGCGGGACGCTGTTCGCGCTCGACCTGGCCACTGGCGCGACGGTGTGGACGGTCGATCTGGACGGCGTCACGGACGCCCGGAGCGCCCCGGTGATCGGCGCCGACCGCACGGTGTACGTCACGCGCGCGGATCGCGGAATCGTCGCGATCCGCGAGGCCGGCTGGCTGGCGGCGCCATCGAACGTCCGGTTGACCGCCGCGGTGGGTGCGCTGAACGTGGCGTGGCGGGACAACAGCACGGGCGAGACCGGCTTCATGGTCGAGCTGTGCGATGCCGACGAAACGTGCGCGCCCGTCGGCACCACGGCGGCGGACGCGACGCAGCTGGACGTCCGGCGGCTGCCGTTCGACGCGGGGCGCATCGTCACGGCCCGCGTCTGGGCGCTCGGCCAGCCGGCGGGCGGCGGCGTGACGGTGCTGGCCGAAGCGCGGCGGATGGCCGACGCGGTCGATGCATCCGAGATCGCCATGTCCGACCCGGCGGCCGTCCCGCCGGGCCGGCCGGCGACGCCCGCCGCGGTGACGGTGGACGCCACCGGGCCGGGCCAGCTCACCGTGCGATGGCGCTACGACGCGGATTCCGGGCTGCTCCTCGGCTTCACGGTGGCCCGCCGCGACGGGGCGTCGTGGCAGACCGTCGGGGTCGTGGGGGCGGACACGCGCATGTTCGTCGATGGCGATCTGCCGGACAATGCGGCCGCCGACTATCGCGTGACGGCCGAAACGGAGGACGGTACGGTTGACTCTGGGCCCGTCACGGGCACAACGTGGCGCGGCGACGGCGGCGCGCCGCGCTCGCTGCGGGCGACCGAGTCCGGCGCGGGGCTGCTGCTCACGTGGCGGAACCGCTCGACCTTGTACAGCGGGGTCCAGGTGGAGCGCCTCGATCCGGGCATGGCGCGCTTCCAAGTCGTCGCGCGCCTGTCGGCGAACAGCCAGCGCTTCCTGGACCACTACGCGCTGGTGGCGGGGACGTACACCTACCGCATCCGCGCCACGGACGAGACGCTCGCCGGGTCGCCGGCGTTGCTGACGGTGCAGGTCGGCCACTCGCATCCGAGCGCGGTGTACCTGCCGTTCGCGGCGACGTATCGGGCGCGGTAGCCCGGCGCGAGGAGCGGACGGCGTTCGGCCGTCCGCTCCTCGCGCTTGGCCCGCTCGCGGGTCGAACGTCCTGCCGGAGGATCGGACGGCGCGCTGACCAGGCGCGCCTCGGCACGGATCGGCTGTGACCTCCGGCGGCGTTCGCGCCATCCGACGGGCATCCCGCCGCGACGCACAACGCTGTCGCCGGCACGACCTGGCCCCACAGGGAGTCGATCGATGCGCCGTTCCACGTCCTTTGCCGTCCTCGCGATCCTGCCGCTTCTCCTGGCCGCCCGCGCCGGCGGCGCCGGCGGCGCCGGGCCAGTCCACGCCGCCGGCGCCGTCGGCGATCGCGGGTTCAAGAGCGGGCCGATCCAGATCACCGCGGACGGGCGCTGGGTGTGGGTGGTGAACGAACACTCGCCGGTGGTCTATCGGATCGACACCGCCGATCAGAGCGTCGCGTCGTTCCCGTTGCCGTCGCCGTTCAGCGACAGCCCGCACGGGGTGTCCGTGATGGAGGACGGCAGCGAGGCGTGGGTGGCCAGCCAAGATCCCGACCGCGTCTTCGTCTTGGACGGGGGCACGGGCGCGCTGAAGGCGACAGTGGAGATGCCGTGGGGCAGCGGGCCGTACTCCGTGGCGCTCTCCCGGCCGGACGCGGCCACCGGCCGGCAGAAGTGGGCGCTCGTGACGTTGCACCGGGCGAACGCGCTGGCGATCATCGACACCGCGACGCGCGCGGTGATCCCGCTCGGCGGCGTCTTCGTCTCGCCGCACGGCATCGTGTGGACCGAGGACGGAACGTCGGCGTGGGTCAACCACCTGATGGTCACGGACGAGCACCCGCAGCTGGTGCGCGTGGACGTCACCGGGCCGCTGCCCAAGGTGGCCACGCGCGTCGGGGGCTTCGCGGCCACGCCGCAGAACAACCCGCAGCTCACGGACCCCGACGCCGCCAAGAACATCGCCGAGGGCGGCTACGTGAACTTCCGCGGCCACCCGGCGCAGATCCCATCGTCCACCGGCCTGCAGCAGCTGTGGCTCCCGTCGCAGTACCACAACATGCACGCGGACGTCTTTACGCCCGACAACACGGTCGAGGTGTCGTTGCGCCGACTCGACCTGGCCAGCCGCAAGGTGCTCGTGGCGGACAAGGTCGTGCTCACCGCCGTCAGCGTCCACGATCCCGGCCAGGGCCAGAACAACCCCAAATGGTTGGGCTGGGGCTGGGACGCCTCGATCTCCGGCGCCGTCGACATCGGCTTCGCGCGTCTCGGCGGCAAGATCCACGCGGCCGTGCTGGCCGAGCAGAGCGACGAGCTGGTCGTCCTGCCGTGGGACATCGCCCCGTTCCGCTCCGCCACGGACCGCAACGCCCCCAAGCTGCCCGAGGTCCGCGTCGGCGACCGGCCGATGGGCGTGGCGCTCTCGCCGACGGAGCCCACGGCGTACGTCTACAACGACCTGTCGATGGACGTGTCCGTCGTCGACGTGAGCGACCCGGCGCACCCGCGCCAGACGGGGCGCCTGTCCACGCCGCTGCCGGCACGGCTGGAGCGATACCCGATCGTCAACCAAGTGCAGCTGCGCGGCGCCAAGCTGTTCTACTCGAGCGTCGATCCCCGCGTGTCGGGCAACGAGAAGGTCGCCTGCGCCTCGTGCCACATCAACGGCGAGAGCGACGGGCGCGCGTGGGGCATGCACAAGACGCCCGCCGGCACCGCCGGGCAGCGCCATGGCCCGCGCGTGACGCAGGACCTCCTCGGGTTCGGGCGCACCGTCACGAACGGACAACGCCACCCGACCCTTGGCTGGGGCATGCTCCACGCCAGCGGGGACCGCGACGAGGTGCAGGACTTCGAGTGGACGTTCCGCGGCCCGCAGATGGGCGGCACGGGTTTCTTGGGCGACCAGGCGCAGCCGGAGCTCGGGCCGCCGAACGCCGGGCGGAACACGGATCTGGACGCGCTGGCCACCTACGTGCTGTCCGTGCCGCCGATCGCCCGGAGCCCGTACCGCGCCGCGGACGGCGGCCTCACCGAGGCGGCGGTGCGGGGCGCCACGTTCTTCAACGGCGACAACGCCGGCGCGCACAAGGCCGACGCCCAGTGTGCCCGCTGCCACGTGCCGGCGACGGCGTTCCAGGACAACGACTTCCACGACGTCGGCGCCCGCCGCCCCGCCGAGGAGCTCGAGCTGAACGACGCCGCCAGGCGCGGCGCGTGCCTGTGGTGCGTCGCGACGCCCAGCCTCGTCGGCGCCTTCGCGCGGCCGCACCTGGTCGGCGCCTTCCGCTGGGCGACGGACATGTTCGGCCTCATGGACGATTTCCTCGATCCGGGCCGTTCGTTGCCCCACGGGCGCGTCGGCAACCTCACGGTGCGCCAGCGGTTGGACCTGGTCGAGTTCGTGCTGTCCATCGACGGCAACCTGAAGGGCGCGACCGTGCCGCCGCTGCGCGACACGACGCCGCCGCGCATCGAGCGCGTCGCGCCCACGTCGCCCACGCGGATCGAGGTGTGGTTCAGCGAGACGGTGGACGCCGCCAGCGCGGGCGACCCAGCGAACTACCGGATCGTCGCGCTGCCCTCCGGCGTCGAGCAGCCGATCACGGGCGCCATGTACGATGCCCAGAACGGCGACCGCGTCACGCTGACGACGACGCCGCTCGAGGCCTCCGCCGCCGGCCGGCGCTACCGCCTGACGGCGATCGGGCCCGTCCGCGACGCCGCGGACAGCGCCAGCGGCGGCACGGCGAACGTCATCGACGCCCAAGATCCGCGCAACGGCGTGGAGTTCGAGCTGGGCGATCGGCTCACGATCACGCTCGGGGGCTCGGGCTACGAGAACCTCACGATCCCGGTGCTGGACGCCTCGCCGATCGGGCCGGGCCTCGCGAACTGGGGCAACGACAGCGCGTGGGTGTACCGGACGGACGGCGGGCAGAACCCCGGCTTCGTGCGGTTCGACTGGCAGTCGGCGTTCGTGGCCGCCACCGGGGTCGTCGACGCCGACGACGTGCTGGACGCCGGCTTTTCGATGCGCCCGCGCGACGGCGACGCGCAGGCGATCGAGGTCCGGCGCGTGCTGCAGGGGTGGGACGACCCGGCCGGGCGCAACGACTACAACACGAACCCCGTGGGCGCGCCGACGTGGAACAACCACCGGCATCCCGACCAGCCCTGGAACAAGCCCGGCGCGCAGGCCCTCGGCGGCCGCGGCGACCGTGCGGCCGACTACGACGGCCCCAACGACCTGGCCGAGCGCATCGACGCGACGGTGACGCTGCCGGCGATCAACGAGCCCGTCTCGTTCGGCGGGCCGCTGGTGGCGGACGCGTTCCGCTTCTGGCTGGCCCATCCGTCGCAGGACTACGGCTACGCGCTGCGCCTCGTCGGCACGCCCGGCGCCGCGACGTCCGTCATCTTCTACGGCGCGGAAACGGACCTGCGGCAAAAGGGTCCCGTGCTGACGCTGACCTATCGGCTGGCGGATGGTGGCGCGGGGCCAGCGCCGATGTCGACGTTGGCGCCGACGATGACGCCGACG
>JBDTSC010000061.1:0-13151 GCA_039931375.1 Ardenticatenales bacterium | reverse complement strand
ACACCGCCGTGCCGTCCGGCGACGACGGCCTGGCCCGCGCGATCACCGGCTGGATCGCCGGCCCGCTGTTCGCGCTCGCGAACGCGGAACCGTCGCTCGGCGACGCGTGGACCACCAAAGTGCCGCCCGCCGCGCTCGCCGAGCTGGCGGCGATGGTCGACTCGGGCGCGTTGACCCGCGCGAACGGCAAGGACGTTCTGGCCGCGATGTGGGCCACGGGCAACGCGCCAGGCGACGTCGCCGCGCAGCTCGGCCTAGGCGCCGTCCGCGGCGACGACGAGATCGCGTCCATCATCGAGTCGGTGATCGACGCCAACCCGAAACCCCTCGCGGACTACCTCGCCGGCAAGGACTCCGCCAGCGCGTTCTTCGTCGGCCAGGTCATGCGGGCCGCGCGGGGCCAGGCGGACGCGAGGGCCGTCCGGCCGGCGGTCGAAGCGGCCCTGGCCCGCCGACTACCGTGACGAGAGCGGCGGGCCGCGGCGATCGTCCGCGGCCCGCGAATCGGGGCGACGGCTCGTCCGATCCTTCAGGCGACGTCGAGCGCATCGTTCCGACCGGCATGGCCCACGGCGGCGAAGCCGTCGGGCGGACGACGGACGGGCGGGCGCTGTTCGTGGCCGGCGCGCTGCCGGGCGAAGAAGTGGACGCGCGGATCGTCGAGATGCACCGCCGCTACGGGCGTGGGTACGCCGACGCGCCGCCGGCCGTCCCATCGGCCGATCGGGTCGCGGCACCGTGTCCGCACTTTGGCGCGTGGCCGGCGCGGGGCGCTGCGTCGGGCGCATGGTGCGGCGGCTGCCAGTGGCAGCACGTCGAGGGCGCGGCGCAGCTTCGGTTCAAGCGGTCCATCCTGGTCGACGCGCTCACGCGGATCGGCGGCATTTCTACGCCCAATGTGTTGCCGATCCTCGGCATGACCTCGCCATGGGGGTATCGGAACAAGCTGCGGACGCGGCTGATCGGCGGTCGGCCCGGACTCGTGGCCGTCGACGGCAGGCGCCTCGTGCCGCTCGACGCGTGCGCCATCGCCCACCCGACGGTGCTCGCGCACGTGCTGGCGTTCGAGGCGGACCTGCCCGACGGCCTCGAGGTTACGTTTCGCGCCGGCACGCGTACGGGCGACGCCCTCATCGTGATCGACGATCCGGATGACGTCGTCGGCGCGATCGACGTCGCGACGGACGCGTCCGTCGTCATCGTCGACGGCGGCGGCGGGCTTGGAATCGCTTCGGGGCGTTCGTTTTATGTCGAGTCCTTTCGCGGCGACACGATCGGAGTCCCCGCGACGTCGTTCTTTCAGGTAAATACGGAGATGGCCGAGCGATTGGCCGACGCCGTGCGGCAGGCGCTGGGACCGTCGCCGGGCCGCGTCGTCGACGCCTTCTGCGGCATCGGCACCCTCACCGGCGCCCTGGCGGATGCCGCCGCCGAGGTCATCGCGATCGACCACGACGGAGGCGCGATCGCGGCGGCGGTGGCGAACACGGGCGGGCGCACGAACGTGACGCTGGTGGAGGGCGATGCGGCCGAAGCGCTGGCCGAGTACGGCGCCGGCATGGACGCGCTCGTCGTCGACCCGCCGCGCGGCGGGCTGGACGAGGCGGCGCGGCGGGTGATCGCCGGGCACCGCCCGCCGCGGCTGATCTACGTCAGCTGCGATCCGACGACGCTCGCGCGCGACGTGGCCGCCTTGGCCGCGGCCGGCTACGCGCACCGCTCGACCCAGCCCATCGACATGTTCCCGCAGACGTATCATTCGGAGAGCGTCACGGTCCTCGATCGAGGGGCGTGAGAGCGCGGATGGCTGGCCAGCGGTCGTCCGTTCGGCTACCCTTGGCGTCGCATCCACGAAAGGTGGCCCGTAATGCCCGCCCGTATCGATCCGCTGATGCAGTCCCTGGCCGATGAGGATCCGTCCGTGATCATGGACGCGATCATCAGCGCCGAGGGCCCGTTGGACGCCCTGTTGGAGCGACTGCCCAAATCGCTCACGATCCGGCACACCTATCACCTCGTGCCCGGCGTCGCGGTCTGCGGGCCGATCGGCGATATCCAAGCGCTCGCCGAGCTGGCGGTGGTCCGCTCGATCGAACCCGTCCGCGCCGTCCGCCATAGCTGACCGATCGCCGCAACGCCGCGCGCCAGCGACCCGCGATCCGCCGGGCGTGCATGACGGCGCCTGATGCCGTGGCCCCGCCGAACGAACCGCCCCGCCCTGGAGTCCGTCGCCATGAATCCGACGAAACTGCACAAGTCGCTGTCCGTCACGATGACCGGCGACATGCGATCCGACGAGCTGCTGCCCGTGATCCTGAAGCTTCGGCCGGGCTTCATCGCCCGCGGCGAGCTGCGCGCCCTGACCGATGTGGCGCCGACCCAGTCCTACCGGATGCTCTCCGCCCAGGCCACGGACGCGACGGCCGCCCAGATCGCGGCGTTGACGGACGATCCGTCCGTCGAGATGATCTGGCCCGACCTGCCGGTGCACACCTGGACGGATCAGCGCGTCCCGCTGATCGGGGCGCCGCGGGTGTGGGGCGCCGGGTTCACCGGACAGGGGATCGCGATCGGCATCATCGACACCGGGCTCGATGGGGAGCATCCCGACTTCGCGGATCGGGTGAAGGCCTGGCGCGACTTCGTCGACACGCAGGCCGACGGTGGGCCGCGCGACCCCAACGGGCACGGCACGCACGTCGCCGGGATCGCGGCCGGCAGCGGCGTCGCGAGCGGCGGCCGCTACCGCGGCGTCGCGCCGGACGCCCAGCTGGTGATCGCGCGCGTCCTGGACGCGGAGGGCGGCGGCCGGACGAGCACGGTCATGGCCGGCGTCGAGTGGGCCGTCGAGCAGGGCGCGCGGGTGATCAACATCAGCCTCGGCGGCCCACCGTACCCGGCCGACGGCACGGACGCGTTGTCCGTGTTGTGCAACGCCGCCGTGGATCAGGGCGTCGTCGTGTGCGTCGCGGCCGGCAACATGGGCCCCGCGGGACACACGATCGGCGCCCCAAGCGCGGCCAAGCGGGTGATCACGATCGGCGCGTCCGAGGCCAGGGCGGGCGATGCGGGCGACCGCGTCGCGGGCTTTTCTTCGCGCGGCCCGACCGGCGACGGTAGCGCCAAGCCCGACCTCATTTTCCCCGGCGACGGGATCGTGAGCGCCCGCGCCGCCGGCACGAGCCTCGGTCGCCCCGTCGACGAGCGCTACACAGCGCTGCGCGGCACGAGCCAGGCGACGCCGTTCGCGACCGGCACCGCGGCGCTGCTGCTCTCGGCGAACCCGCGCCTGGCGCCGGATGACGTGCGCGAGCGGCTCGTGCGCAGCGCGCAGCGGCTGCCCGGCGTGGACGCGCTGGCGCAGGGCGCCGGGCGAGGCAACGCCTACAACGCGTTCGTCAACGCGCTCGGCACGCCGCTCGGCGGCGAGCCCGCCGGCGGCGACGCGCCCGCGCAACCGACGCCAACGGCCGGCCCGCCGTCACAACGCGCCGGGTGCCTGCCGGCGGCGATGGGGATGTTCAAGAGCTGATCGCGCCGACCAGATCGACCAACGCGCCGGACAGCCGCTCCGCGACGGATCGCCCGGTCGTGAGGACCTCTTCGTGCAAGTCCGCCGACGACATCTCTGAGGGCTCGGTCAGCGGCACCCGATTCGTGATCACCGAGATCCCGAGCACCCGCATCCCGGCGTGCGCCGCGACCACGACCTCGGGGCACGTGCTCATCCCGACCGCGTCGGCGCCCAGAAGATGGAGCAGGCGCGCCTCAGCGGGCGTCTCGAAGCTCGGCCCGGCGACCATCGCGTACACGCCTTCGTGCACCGTGAGTCCCGCCGCCTCCAGCGCGCTCCGCGCGGGCGCGCGCAGGGTCGGCGTGTAGGCCCCAAGCAGGCTCGGGAAACGCGGGCCGATCGCGTCGTCGTTCGGTCCGCGGAGCGGGCTGGCGCCGGCCATGCCCGGCAGGAAGATGTGGTCGCGCAGCACCATGACATCTCCCGGCGCGTACTCGGGGTTGAGCCCGCCGGCGGCGTTCGTAACGACCAGCGTCCGCGCCCCGAGCGCTCGGGCGCAGCGCGCGCCGAACGTGACTTCGTGCGCCGAGAAGCCCTCGTACAGGTGCGCGCGACCGCGCAGGATCGCGACATCTACGCCTGCCAGGCGGCCTAGGACGAGCTCGCCGGCGTGGCCAGCCACGCTGCCAACCGGCCAACCGGGCAGCGACGGGTACGGCAGACGCACGGCGTCCGCCACGGCCCCATCGAGCCCGCCGAGGCCGCTGCCGGCGATGATGGCGATGCTCGGCCGCAGGTCCGACCGCGTTCGGATGACCGCGACGGCCGCTTCGACGCCCCGGGCGAACCTGTCGGCCCGGTCGGCCTCGTCGGCACTGTCAGCCTCTTCGGCCCCGTCGGCCCCGTCGGCCTCGTCAACACTGTCAACACTGTCGACACTGTCGACACTGTCGACATCGGAGGATGACCGGGGCAGGACGGGCAATCGCTCCGCGGCCGGCTCACGCACGTGGGTGGGCTTGATCGTAGGCGGCGCGCAGCCGCTCGTTCGTCACGTGGGTGTAGATCTGGGTCGTCGACACGTTCGAGTGACCGAGCAGCTGCTGCACCTCGCGCACGTTCGCGCCGCCGTCCAACAGGTGGGTCGCGAAGCTGTGCCGGAGCGTGTGCGGGGTGACGTCCATCCGGATCCCGACGGCCTTCACGTAGTCCTTGATGATCAGCCACAATCCCTGCCGCGTCAGCCGCGTGCCGCGCGGGTTCAGGAAGAGCGCCTTCTCATCGCCCCGCTTGAGGTACGCGACCCGCCCTTCCTGCAAGTAGTCGCCGACCATGGCCGCGGCGCGGTCGTACAGCGGCATTACACGCTCTTTGGCGCCCTTGCCGAAGCACCGCACCGTACCGCCGGCGAGATCGACGTCGCCCACGTCCAGCGCGACGAGCTCGCTGACGCGCATGCCCGTCGCGTACAGCATCTCCAAGAGCGCCGCGTCGCGCATCGCCTTGGGGCCGCTGTGCGCCAGCGGTTCATCGAGCAATCGGTCCACGTCCGCCCGATCGAGCGTGCGCGGCAGGCGCTTGTCGACGCTCGGCGCCTCGAGCGCGGCGGTCGGATCGGCCCGCACAAGGCCCTCGGCGGTCAGGAAGCGGAACAGGCTCTTCACGGCCGCAACCTTGCGCGCGACGGTCGCGGACGAGTAGCCGCGGCCCTTGAGGTGGATCACGTAGTCCACGATGCGGTCGCGGCCGACGTCCGCCCAACGCACGGGCGCCGGACCGAGAGCGCTCGGCGCGGCGAGGTGCGCCATGAACTGGCTGATGTCGTTGCGGTAGGCGGAGAGGGTGTGCACCGAGTAGCGCCGCTCGACCTCAAGGTGCCGCAGGAAATCATCGACTTGTTGTTCCATCATCCACCATCCGGTGCGCATGCTGCTCAAAGCGCGGGCCATCATCTGCCCCGGCCCTACTTACCATAACCCGTAGACAGGATACACGGTCCCCCACGTTACGTCAAGAGCCTGTCCGACGCTGCGGCCCACTTGCCGCCCCGCGTCCGGATGCGTTACCCTTCGCCGCTGGTCGATCCGACCCTCCCGTGGAGTCGTTCGTGGACATTGTCGTGCTGATCAAACAGGTGCCGGACACGGCCACCCGCATTCAGGACCGCGTGAAGGACGGCCACATCGACCTCGAGGGCGTGACGTGGGTCACGAGCCCCTATGATGAGTACGCGGTCGAAGAGGCGCTGCGCCTGCGAGAGCGGCACGGTGGAACTGTGACGCTGCTCACGCTCGGCCCCGAGCGCAGCCACGCCGCGCTCAAGGACATGCTGGCCCTCGGCGCGGACGAGGCGTACGCGGTGTGGGATCCGGCGTTCGAGAACCTGGGCACGCACGCGCGCGCAGATGTTCTGGCCGCGGCGGTCCGCAAACTGCCGCACGACCTCGTGCTGGCCGGGTGGAAGGGCGTCGACAACGACGAGGGGCTCGTGCCGATCTACCTCGCCGCCGCGCTCGACTATCCCCACCTCTCGTTCGTCGTGCAAGCGGAGCTGGACGGACGCACCCTGCGCGTGCGGCGGGAGATCGAGGGCGGCAAGGAGGCGATGATCGCCGAGCTGCCCGCGGTGATGACGGCCCAAAAAGGGCTGAACGAGGTGCGCTACGCAACGCTGAAGGGCATCATGCGGGTGAAGAACAAGGCGATCGCAGTCTGGTCCGCGGACGATCTCGGCATCGATCCGGCGGCGCTGAGCGAGCGCGCCGTCCAGATCGTCACGATCGAGCGGCCCGCCGAGCGGGCGGGCGGCCGGCTGATCGAGGGCGGCCCGGTCGAGGCGAGCCGAACGCTGGTGCGCATCCTGCACGAAGACGAGAAGGTGTTCTGATGGCCGATGTCTGGGTCTTGGCGGAAGCACAAGGCGGCATCCTGCGCCGCGTCAGCCACGAGTTGATCACCGCCGCGCGGGTCATCGCCGGCGACGACCCGGTGTGCGCCGTTCTGGTCGGCGAAGGCGTCACGCCGCTCGCCGCCGCGCTCGGCGCGGACGTCATCTACGTCATGGACGATCCGGCGCTGGCCGCGTACTCGCCCGACGGCTGGGCGAAGGCGATCGCCGCCCTGGCGCGGGCGAAGGCGCCGCGCGTGATCCTCGGTTCGAGCACGGCGCGCGGCCGAGACCTCACGCCGCGCATCGCCGCCCTCCTCGGGGCGGGGCTGGCCAGCGACTGCATCGAGCTCACGCCAGACGGCGATGGGCTGGGCGCGCTGCGGCCGATCTACGCCGGCAAGGCCCTCGCCCGCGTCCGCGTCACGTCGCGGCCGGCCATGGCCACGGTCCGCGCGAACAGCTACGCGCCCGCAGGCGCCGGCACGCCGACGATCGAGGCGGTGGCGCCGGGCGACGCAAGCGGTCGCGCCGTGGTCACCGCCACCGAGATGTCCGCGTCCACGCGGCCGGACGTTGCCGAGGCGGATATCATCGTCTCGGGCGGACGCGGCATGGGCGGGCCGGAGCACTTCGCGATGCTCGAAGCGCTGGCCGACGCGCTCGGCGCCGCGGTCGGCGCGAGCCGGGCGGTGGTCGACGCCGGCTGGCGGCCGCACTCCGATCAGGTCGGTCAAACCGGCAAGACGGTGTCGCCGTCGCTGTACATCGCGTGTGGGATCTCGGGCGCCGTGCAGCACCTGGCCGGCATGAAGACCAGCAAGCGGATCATCGCCTTCAACAAGGACGCGGAAGCGCCGATCTTCTCCGTCGCCGACTACGGCATCGTCGGCGACGTGTTCGACATCGTCCCGGCGTTCACCGAGGCCGTGCTGGCCTTGCGCGCGGAGCACTGATCGCCCATGCCCACCCTGCGCATCGGCCGACGCCGTGCCGCCATCGCGGCCGGGATCGCCCTGGCGTGCGTCGGCGCGATGGGCGGAACACGCGCCGTGCACGCGGCCGCCTGCGATCTCGCGCGCGTCACGTGGCCCACGGCCGGCGCCAGCGTCGCGGGCGTCGTTGCGGTGTACGGCAGCGCCGCGCTGGACGGGTTCCAGTTCTACAAGGTCGAGTACGCGGCCGCCGCCGCGCCGGAGAGCTGGGCGGCGACGAGCGACGTCGTGCGCACGCCCGCTCGGCACGGCCGGCTCGACCGTTGGACGTCCACGGACGTGCCGGACGGAACGTACCGCCTCAAGCTGACGCTGGTCGATACGAACGCCCAGGAACAGTGCCGCGCGATCGTCGAAGGCGTGCGGGTCGCGAACGGGCGCGGCGACGCGGAGCCGGCGCCGATCACCGCGGACGTTTCGCTGGACGCACGAGGTAGCTCCGTGCCGGCGCCATGGCCCACCGCGCCGGGGCAGCGTTCGGCCGCCCAAGTGGCCGACACGAGCACGTCCGAACCGTCCGTCGATTCGACGAGTTCGGATGCGAACGCATCGGCTGTTGATTCGGCGCAGGAAGCGGTGGCTTCGGCACAGGAAGCAGACACGACCTCGGCCGCGCCGACGGTGGTCCAGCGCGGGGTCGTCGCGTCCGAACCCGTCACGGCCACCGATGGCGTCACGACGACCGGCGGCATAAGCGCGACGGACGGCAGTACCGAGGATGGCAACGCGGGCGCGAATGGTGTGCGTCCCGCCGCCACCGAGGCTGTCGACGCAGCGCCCGCCGACAGCGGGACTGGAACTGGCGGCGCGTCGGGCGACGCCGGCGCCGACGGGACATCCGCCGCGGTCGCACGGTTCGGGCGGGCGTTCGCGCTCGGCTTCGTCGTGATCGCGGGCCTGATGGTTGCGCTGCGCCGCCGCTTGTTCCGAGGTGCGGGCGCCGGCCGCGCGCCGGGGCGATGAGCGCGTGGCCGGCCGGTGGTGGCATGCCCTGCAGGCGTTTCGGCTCGCGCCGCGACGCGATCCGCACGGAGCGCTCGCCGCGAACGGCGCGTCCGAGGCCTGCGTGGACTGGCTGATCGTCGGGCTCGGCAATCCGGGCGCGCGCTACGAGGGCACGCGCCACAACGTCGGCCGGGCGGCGGTCGAGGCGTTGGCCGGCGCGAATCGGATCGCGCTCGACCAGCTCAAGCACCAAGCGCGCTTCGGAACCGGCCGCGTCGACGGCGGGCGCGTCTGCCTCGTCATCCCGACGACGTACATGAACCTTTCGGGTCGGGCCGTGGCGCCGATCGCCCGCTTCTACCAGGTGCCTTCCGAACGCGTCCTGGCCGTCTACGACGATATGGACCTGCCGCTCGGTCGGCAGCGCCTGCGCGCCGAGGGCGGGCACGGCGGGCACAACGGCATGCGCAGCCTGATCGAGCTGCTGGGTACGGACCGCTTCCCGCGCCTGCGCCTCGGCGTCGGCCGCCCGCCGGCGGGCTGGGACCCGGCGGATCATGTGTTGGCCCGCTTCAGCCCGGACGAGGCGCCGGCCGCGGCGGCCCTGGTCGCGGACGCGGTCGCCACGCTCACGGACGTGGTCCAGCGCGGCGTCGCGACGGCGATGAACCGAGCGAACGCGTGAGCGACGGCCCAGCAAAGCTGCGGATCCTCCACGTCTACAAGGATTACCCGCCCGTCTTCGGCGGCATCGAACACCACGTGCGCGACCTGGCCGAGGCGCAGGCCGCAGCGGGGCACGACGTGACCGTTCTCGTCACCGCTGTGCACGGGTCGACGACGGACGACGTGGAGCACGGCGTCCGGGTCGTGCGCGTCCGGCGCGTCGGCACGGCCGCGTCGACCCCCCTTGCGCCGGGCATGGTGCGGCGGCTGTCATCTGCGCGACCGGACATCACCCACCTTCACAGCCCATATCCTGCCGGCGAAGCGGCCTGGCTCCTCGCTGGCCATGCGCCGATGGTCCTCTCCTATCACGCGGACATCGTGCGCCAGAAGCGGCTGCTGCTGCTGTGGCGGCCGTGGCAACGACGGGTGCTCGCCCGCGCCGCGCGGATCTTCGCCGCCAGCCCCGCCGTCGCCGACAGTTCGCCGACGCTGGCGCCGTGGCGGGACAAGGTCGCGCTCGTCCCGTACGGCATCGACGCGGATCGCTTCACGCTGAGCGCGGCGGCGGTCGAGGCGGCGCGCCGCGCGCACCGGCCGGAAGGGGCGGACGGCGTGATCGCGTTCGTCGGCCGCTTGCGCTACTACAAAGGCCTGCACGTGTTGGTCGACGCACTGGCCCGCCTACCGCGCCACCACGCGCTGATCGTCGGCAACGGCCCGGAGGGCGACGCCCTGCGCCGGCAGGCCGAGGGGCTCGGCGTCGACGAGCGCATTCGCTGGCTGGGCGATGTCGACGACGCCCAATTGCCGGCGGTGCTCGCCGCCGCGGACGCCTACTGCCTGCCCGCGACCGCCCGCAGCGAGGCGTTCGGGATCGCGATGCTCGAGGCGATGGCGGCCGGACTGCCGGTCGTCTCCACGGAGCTGGGCACAGGCACGTCGTGGGTGAACCTGGACGGCGTCACGGGCCGGGTCGTGCCGCCGGACGACGCCGCGGCGCTGGCGGAGGCGCTGGCGGCGTGCACGATCCCCGGGGAGGCGCACGATCGCCTGGCCGCTGCGGCGCGCCGGCGCGCGATCGACACGTTCTCGCGCCCGGCGATGGTGGCGGCGATCGAGGCGGCGTACCGGGCGGTGTTGGTGGAGCGGGCGAGAAGCTAAGCCGCGGCCCTTCGGCGGCGCGTGATGCGTTCGCCCTGCCCCGTTCACCCGTGTCCGGACGGCGTCCTGTACAATGGACCGTCCGTGTCGAGCGCTTCGCCTCGGCCACCCGCGAGGACCGGTAGCGCAGCATGAACGTCCTGGTCACCGGCGGCGCCGGCTTCATCGGATCCCACTTGGTCGATCGGCTCATCGCCGACGGCCATTCGGTGATCGTGATCGACAATTGCGTCACGGGCCGGGTCGAGAACTTGGCGCGGCACGAGGGCAACCCACGATTGACGTTTCTGCGCGGCAGCATCCTGAACGAGACGCTGGTGGCGGCCACGTGCCGCGAGGTCGATCTGATCTTCCACTTGGCCGCGGCGGTGGGCGTCGGCCACATCGTCAAAGATCCCTTGTGGGCGATCGTCACGAACACGCGCGGCACGGAGATCGTGCTGAAGCGAGCGTTCGAAAACCGGGTGCGCGTCGTCTTCGCGTCGAGTTCGGAGATCTACGGCCAGAGCGACGCCGTCCCGTTCGCCGAGGACGGGCCGCGCGTGCTCGGCCCGACCACGATCCACCGCTGGGCCTACTCGACGTCCAAGGCGCTGGACGAGCACCTCTGCTGGGCGTACGCGGACAAGGGGCTGCCGGTGTCCGCGGTGCGCTACTTCAACATCTACGGCCCGCGGATGGACCCGGCCGGCTACGGCAGCGTCATCGCGCGGTTCGTCACGCAGGCGCTGGCCGGTGAACCGCTCACGTTGCACGGCGATGGCGATCAGACGCGCTGCTTCACGTACGTCGCCGAGGCCGTCGAAGCGACGTGGCGCGCCGGCACGTTGGACGCCGCGCTCGGCGAGGCGTTCAACGTCGGGCATTCGCGCGAGGTTTCGATCCGCGAACTGGCCGATGAGGTGCTGGCGCTCACCGGCTCGACGTCGCCCGTCGCCCTTGTGCCGTACGCGGACGCCTACGGCGCCGGCTTCGCGGACACCCGTCGCCGCGTGCCGGACGTGCGCAAGGCCCAGGCGCTGCTTGGGTTTGGCGCGGGTGTCGATCTGACCGAGGGACTGGCGGCGGTCATCGCCGAGCGCAGCGCGCCCGCGCCCGTGGACGGCGCGTGATGCGGATCCTGATCACGGGCGTCGGCGGCATGATCGGCACGCCGTTGGCCAACCGGATGGTCGCCGAGGGGCACACGGTCCTCGGCGTCGACGACATGAGCGGCGGGCATGATCTCACCTCGCTGGACAGCCGCGTCCGATTCTCGCGCGGGGACGTGCGCGATGTCCCCAAGCTCTGGAGCCTGCTGGCCGATGTCGACGTCGTGATCCACCTGGCGGCCCGCGTCAGCGTCACGGAGTCGATCCTGTATCCGGTCGAGTACAACAACGTCAACACCGGCGGGACGGTCAGCCTGATGGCGGCCGCCCGCGACGCCGGCGTCCGGCGGGTGGTGTTCGGCTCGTCGGGCACGGTGTACGGCGAGCTCAGCCAGCAGCCGATCGCCGAGAGCGCCGTGCCGCGGCCGGCGAACCCGTACGCCGTGAGCAAGTTCGCTGCCGAGCACTACGTCCGGGCGATCGGCGACCTGTATCGCATCGAGACCGTCATCCTGCGGCTCTTCAACGTGTACGGCTCGTGGCGGCAGGTGCGGCCCAACCATCCCGCCGTCATCCCCCATTTGGTCCACGAGATCCTCTCGGGCGCGAGCGTCGTGCTCTACGGCGATCCGCCCGGCGGGCAAACGCGCGACTTCGTGCACGTGGACGACGTCGTGGACGCGCTCGTGCGTGCGGCGGCCACGGGCGGCATCTCGGGCGCCGTGCTCAACGTCGGCAGCGGCGTCGAGACGCGCGTGGCGGACCTCGTGCCGTTGGTCGAGGCCGCCGCGGGCCGTGAAGCGCGCGTGCTCACCTCGAACGAGCAGACAGGCGGCGTGGCGCGGATGTGCGCGGACATCTCGGCGGCATGGCGAGTGCTCGGCTGGACGCCGCGCATCGGCTTGGAGGAAGGCTTGGCGCGACTGGTGGCCGAGATGCGGACGCACGTGCTTCGAAGTTGACCGCGGCCCTGGCGAAGTTGACCGCGGCCCTGGCAGAAGTTGACCGCGGACCGGGCAGGCGTATCATATTCCTTTGCTTATCAGTCCGCGACAAGGATTTCAGCCCATGTACGCAATCGTGAAACACGGCGGCCACCAGTACCGCGTCGAGCCGGGCATGACGCTCGACATCGAGCGGTGCGACGCGGCCGCCGGCGATACCATCACGTTCGACCAGGTGCTCTTCGTCGTCGGTGATTCGACCATGGTGGGCGCGCCGACGCTTGACGGCGCTTCGGTGCGCGCGACCGTGCTCGCCGAAGTGAAGGGCGTCAAGATCCTCGTTCAGCGCTACAAGCCGAAGAACCGCTACAAGCGCCGCACGGGCCACCGTCAGCGGTACACGCGGCTCAAGGTCGACGCGATCACGGTCTAGGAGGCAGGACATGGCACACAAAAAGGGCGGTGGGTCGAGCAAGAACTTGCGCGACTCGGGGCCGCAGTACCGCGGGATCAAGCGCTACGACGGCCAAGAGGTCCTCGCGGGCAATATTCTGGTCCGGCAGTGCGGCACCCGCATCTACCCCGGCACGAACGTCGGCATGGGCCGCGACTTCACGCTGTTCGCCGTGGCGAACGGCTACGTGAAGTACGAGCACCGCACGCGCGGCCGCAAGGCCGTCAGCGTCTACGCGACGCATCCCAACCGCCCGGCCGTCGCCGCGGCGGCTGACTGAGCACGGAGGCGTTCCATGAAGGCCGACATCCATCCCCAGTGGTACCCCGAAGCGCAGTTCGTCTGCCGCTCATGCAATACGGTCTACATTGTCGGCGCGGCCGTCGCCGGCATGAACACCGAGATCTGCGCGAACTGCCACCCGTTCTTCACCGGTGAGCAGCGCATCGTGGACACCGCCGGCCAGGTCGAGCGCTTCATGCGCCGCCTCG
>JBDTSC010000060.1:0-13315 GCA_039931375.1 Ardenticatenales bacterium | reverse complement strand
CCCACCGCCCCGCCAACCCCATCCGTCGCGGTCGACGGCGTTCGCGTCACGACCGCCCACTACGACCTCGTCGTCGACGGCCTCGACGGCGCGGACATCGGCAGGCTGCTCGAGACCGCGTACCCGCAGTGGACGGCGTACTTCGGCGGCGAGCCCGAGGGCCGGCTGCCGGGGAAGATCTACGGCACCGTCGAAGCGATGCGCCAGGCGATGGCCGCCGACGGGATCACGTACGGCGGCGGGGGCGGCTACTACCACCCCGCCAACCGCACGTTCTACGCTTTCGCGCAGCCGAGCGCCTTCTTCACGCGCATGCTGATCCTGCACGAGGCGACGCACCAGTTCCACTACCTGTCGGCGACCGGCAACCTGGGCTACAGCGGTTTCTGGTACGGCGAGGGCCTCGCCGAGCACTTCGGGATGCACAACTGGGACGGGACACGTCTGGCGATGGGCATCGTCCCGGCGATCTCGCTCGAGGACTACCCCGCCCAAGCTCTGGCCGAGTTCGACGCCCACGACCGCGACCTCGCCGCCCTCGTCGCCGATCGCGGCGGCTGGACGCGGCCCAGCGGCTGGGGCGTCGTCAGCTGGCTGCTCGACGAGCGGCCGGCGGGCGCGGCGGACCTGTTCGATCGCCTGAACCGGCGCGAGGACCTCACCGCGTCCTGGACCGCCGTCTTCGGCCCCGTGACGGATGACGACGTGACCGCCTACCGCGCATGGCTCACGGGCCACCAGCAGCCCTGGCGTGAGATATGGCGCGCGTTCGAACAGCGGGGCGATGCCCTCATCGGCGCGTCGGGCGTGAACGCGATCGCCGTGCGCAAGGCGAGCGTTGACGTGGAGGGCGTCGCTGAGGAGGGCGTCGACGCGGCCCTCGGCGTCGAGGACCGCGCCACCCCGCTCGCCGTCTCCCTCGAGCCGCTCGACGGCCCGCTCCGCGCCGGGATCATCGTCGGCTTCACCGATGCCCAGCACTTCGTCGTCGTCCAGCTGCTGGCCAGCCGCGACATCTGGGCGTTCCGCATGACGCCCGCCGGCTGGCAGTGGCTCACCGGCGCCCGCGCGGCCGACCCCGACCCGGGCCGCGCCGGTGGCCGCGACGTCCTCGAGGCTCGCCCGGCGGATGGCGGCGTCGGCGGCTGGACGGTCGCGGTGAACGGCACGGACATCGTCACCGTGCCGGACGAGGGGCTTGTGGGGCTAAATGTCGACGGGTGCACGGTGGCGTTTCGGGAGGTCGAGGCGGCGGTCCCAGGGGGCGGATGACGACGCAATATGCCATCGCCCTGTCCACGACCGATGCGCCCCCGTGTTCTAGTCGTCATGTCCACCTCAACGCCCCGCCTGCAGCGCTCCGTCCTCGCCGCGACCCTCGCCGTCGGCGCGGCCTTCAGCCTCCTGCTCGCCGCGCCGGCCGCGCCGCCCCTTGCGCACCCCGCCCGTGCCGCCGAGCCGACGGCCAAGCCCCTCGGGCCGTGCGTGATCACGGCGACGCGGCGCGTCGAGCCGCTTGTCGCGCGGCTCGGGGAGATGGTCGACGTGACCCTCGAACCGAGCGCCGTGCAGCCCGAACCGGTCGCTGTCAGCCAAATGCCGAGGACGCTGACGTGGCGATACCTCCACATTCCCAAGTACGGTGTCACGATGACCTATCGCGTCCGCGTCGACGCGGCGGGCGCGCTGACGCTGCCGTTGCACGGGCGCGGAACGTTCGGCGACAGCAAGAACCGGGTCGGGTGGTTCGATGTCCCCGGCGTGTCCGTCGATGTTCGTCCGTAAGCGATCGGGCGGCCCGATTTCGGCGCGACCAGTGGGCGCCGCCGCGATCGCCTTCGCCCTCGTCGCCACCCTCCTCTTCTTGCTGCCAGCGCTCTCGCCGCCCGCCGCCCGCGCCGACGCCCAGCCGCTGTCGCGCCCCACGCCGACCCGCGTCCCCGGCAGCTGCGACGCCACCAGCACCCGGAGCATCGACCCCAACCCCGTCGTCGCCGGTGACGTGGCGACGGTGACGCTTTTCCTCCGCCTCGACTGCGCTGCCGACAATCCGTTCCCTTTGCACCTCGTGTTGGCTGTCGACGACACGACCGCGATGGCCACGCCGGCCGGGCGCGACGTGCTGCGGGCGCTGCGCGGCTGGGTGACGAGCCTGCCCTCGTATCCCAAGGAGTCGACGCTCAGCGTCGGTGTCGTCGGCTACCGCACGCCTCGGCCACGCGTGCGCTGTCCGTTGAGCACACGATTGGACCTCGCGCGGCGATGCATCGACCGGTTGACCGGTGACGGTGCGGGCGACGTCGTCGATGGCATCGCGGCGGCGTTCGACGTGGTCAAGGCCGGACGTCCGGCGGGCGGTGATCGCGACTCGATCCGCGAAGTCATCGTCGTCGTCAGCGGCGACGGGGACGGCGGTCGCGACGGCGACGCGGCGTGCCAACGCGCTGGAGAGGTCGCCGGCGTGGTGCGGGGGCAGGGTGTCCTGCTGATCGTCATGTCGACCGGCGACAGCGTTGGGCGCCGTTGTCTGGCCGATGTCGCCACATCGCCCCGCTACTACTTTGCGCTTCCCGGCCGACCGCCATCGCTCGCACGCGTGCGCGAGATCGTCGGCACGATTTCGCGGTACGGCCCCGACCATAGGAACTGGAACAGGTGGCACTCGGTACTCGACACACTGCCCGTCCGCACGACGTTCGTCGACGATGGCTTCGACCCGGCGCCCAATTGGGTCAGCGAGCGACAGGCCCAATGGGCCATGTCCTACTTTCCGCGGGAGGGAATGACGTTCACCTACCAGATCAGGGCCAGCGATATCGGCGTGATCCAAATGCCCGAGCGGTCCTGGTTCGACTTCGAAGACGATCGCCACCGGCGCCAGTCATTCATGTCACCACCGGTCCAACTGCGCGTCCTCTCCCCCTTCATCGCCCCCCTCCCATGACCCTCCAACGCCCCGTCGGGCGCTCTTCACTCGCGCCTTTCTACACACCCTGTCGTCTCTCTGTCGCCATCGCCCCCAAAAACGCCCTTGACGCCTGACGATAACGGCCCCATCCTACCGCCGCGGTCGATCCGAACTGCCACGGCCGCGCCCATTCGCCAAGCCAAGGAGCCGTCGATGGCCGGCCGCACCGCCCCGCGACCCACCCGCCGCGCCAGCCGCAACGCCGACGCCGCGCCCCGCTCGTCGTTCGTCGCGCGGCAGCTCATCGTCGCGTTCGTGCTGTGCAGCGCGATCACGGCTGCGATGCCGTTCCGACCGGCAGGCGTGCGGGCCCAAGTCAACATCGACCAGTTCGTGTCGGCGTGCGCGAACAACGGATCCGACCCGTGGCTCGTGACGTCCGCCTTCCCAAAGGGCAGCTCCGGCGACGACCAGGCGGCGATCGTCGCATTCCACAACTCGAACAACAACCGCGATCACATCTCGCTGGCCACCGCCGCTCAGATCGGCGCGTCGTACGGCCTGGCGTTCGATCGCTCGAAGGCCGTGCTCTACGCCGGCGCGTTCCACAAGCGCGGCACGCACTTCGGCCCGGCCGGACCGGGCGGCGTGTACGCCCTCGACCTCAAGAGCGGGCAGGTCCGCACGTTCGCCACCGTCCCCAACGCCGGCGCCGACGTGCACGCCGCCACGGCCGACTACTTCCCGGACATCAACGCCCGCACCCCCGTCGGCAAGACGAGCCTCGGCGACGTCGAGCTTTCGGCCGATGGCGCCGAGCTGGCGGTCATGAACCTGAACGACCGCAAGATCTACCGGTTCAAGACGAGCGATGCCTCGCTCCTGGGCAGCTTCTCCCACGGCGCGGTGAACGAGCCATGGGCCGCCGACGCCCGCCCGTTCGGCCTTGGCTGGCACGACGGGCGGCTCTACCACGGCGTCGTCAACAGCGCGCAGTCGACGCGCCGCAGCGGTGACCTGCAGGCGCGGGTCTACAGCAGCCACGCCGACGGCAGCGACATGAAGCTCGAGACGCGCACGATCCTGGCCTTCAACCGCGGCGCGATCTGGCCCGGCGACGGCGAGGCGGAGTGGCAGGTCTGGCGCGACCCGCCGGGCAACGTCACGAACAACGACCACGGCCGCTACCCGCAGCCGCTGCTGGCCGACATCGACTTCACGGCGAACGGCGACCAGATGATCCTCGGTTTCCGCGATCGGTTCGGCGATCAGGCCTTCTACACGACGCCGCCCAACCAGCCGCCGCGCGGCGAGCGCATCTACAACACGCCGGCCGGCGACATCCTGCCCGCGTTCCGCAAGAACGGCGCCTGGGAGGTCCAGATCTCGCCCGAATACTACAGTGGCGACTACAGTCCGCAGCCCGACAACCACCAGGAGTCGAGCTTCGGCGGCCTTGCCGTCATCCCGTGGGCCAACCGAGTGGTCATGAGCGGCAACTCGCCGGAGCGGATCAGCTCGGCCGGCCTCACATGGCTCTCGACGGGCGGCGGCGACGCGCTGGCGCGCGAGGAGATCTATGTTTTCGGCCGCGGCGACAACTTCGGCAAGGCGAACGGCCTCGGCGACGTCGAGCTGCTGTGCCCGGACCAGCAGGTCACCGCGACGCCCGTCCCGAGCGACACGCCCACCGCCACGGCGACGGTCCCGACCGCCACCGCGACCAGCACCGTGACCCCGACGCTGACGGCGACGGTCACCGCCAGCACCGCTGTCACCTCGACGCCGACGATGACCGTCAGCTCGACGCCGACGATGACCGTGACCGAAACGGCGACGACCGTCCCGACGGCGACCGTCGTGATGACCGTGACCGTCATGATCTCGGAGTCGACGCCCGTCGTCGTGACGGTCACGCCGCCGCCGGACACGCCGCGCCCGCCGGACACCGCGACGCCGCCCGAGAAACACGAAGAGCACAAGGAAGAGCATCACGACACACCGCAGCAGCCGACGCCCGAGATCGCGGTCCCAACGCCCTTCCCCGGCCTCCCACGGGCCGGCGGCGGCGGCGCGTCGCGGCTGCGATTCCGCGGACGCTACGCGGGCGACGCGTCGTGGCTGCTGACGTTGCTGTGCGTCGGCCTCGTGGCGGCGCGTCGGCGGCGGTGGCGGGGCGTGCGGATCGGGATCAAGTGATCGGCGGCTACCTCACCCAGCCTCTCAGACAGGCTCCTACGCCCGCACCCCGAGCGTATCGCCCTCATACACAATACCCAACGGCTCGATCGCGACCCCGCGCGGTCCCGCCTGGACCGCGCCCGCGTCCCACGCCGCCAGCCCGTTCCGCTCCGCCACGGCGATGACCGTCGCGGCGTGCGCGGCCGTCGTGTAGACCGCGAAGCCGGCGCCCATGTTCAGCGTGGCGTACGCTTCGCGGTCGTCCAGGCCGGCGTGGCGCTGGATGAAGCGGAGCACCGCCGGCACGGGCGGCACGACGTCGAAGCGATAGCACAGCCCCTCGCGCGGCGCCCGCATCAGCTTGCGCCAGCCGTGGCCGGTCACGTTGACCAGGTAGCGCACATCGACGCCGGCCGTGAACAGGTCGGCGACCAGGGCGGCGTAGATGGGGGTCGGGGCGAGAAGCGCTTCGCCGTATGTCGGGCGCGCGATCTCGGCGTCGGCCGTGTCGGTCGCGTCGCGCCTGTCGACGTCTTCCAGCCGCGTCGCGTACCCATCGGGCAGCCGCTCCGCCAGCCGGCGGGCGAGGCTCAACCCGTTCGCGTGGATGCCGCTGCTGCTGACCAGGACGATCCGATCGCCCACCGCCAGCCGGTCCCCGAGCACCAAGCGTTCCTTGGGCGCGATGATGCCGATCGCGGCGCCGGCCAGGTCGATCGTCCGAGGGTCGATGATCCCCGACAGCGCCGGCGTCTCGCCGCCCCCCCACGTCGCCCCAGACATCGCGCACGCGGCCGCCCAGCCGTCGACGAGGTCGCGCGCCCGCTCCCGATCATCGAACCACGCGCCGTCGCCGACGGCCCAGTACGCCGTGACCACCTGCGGCGCCGCGCCGACGACGATGAGGTCGTTGACGATCATCGCCACGGTGTCCTGGGCGAGGGCGTCGTAGTGCGAGCGCCCGCTGAACACGCGGGTGGCGTCCGCGACGAGGCTCTTCGTGCCGAGGCCCTCGATGACCATCGCCCGATACGCCTCGCCCTCGTCCCACACGAACGCGCTCTCGCCGCGGCTGGCGCTGACCTCGGCATGGTCGAAGCGGGTCAGGGCGCCGGCCGTCCCGGCCGCGGCGCGCTGGGCCATGATCTTGGCGGGGTCCAGGGAGGAGTAGTCGACGCCGGTTTGGGCGTAGGTAAGGGGGAGCGGAATGGCGGGCGGATGATCCGGCTGGGGCGACGTCGCCGCAGGGTCCGCGCCGTGCTCCGCGGCAGCGCGTTGACGGGTCATTGGGAAGGCGGACCGGGGAACCGCACCCGCTCGATGACCCCGCGTACGCCTTCAAGGACATCGTCCAGGGTCTCGGAAGCCAGCCACCCGACGCGCCGGATCAGCCGCTGCTTGTCCAGCGTGACGACCTGGGCCACGTTGACCACGGAATCTTCAGCGAGACCGCTTTCGACGGTGCCGAGCAGGACGTTGCCGGGCACCTGGAGCCGCGTAAGGTTCGTCGTGACCGCGACACACAGGACGGTGCGAATGGCTGAGGCGTTGTACCGATCGGATTGAATGACGACGATCGGCCGAACGTAGCCCGGCTCAGAGCCGGTCGGGACTGGAAGATCGGCGATGTACACCTCGCCCTGACGGATCACAGCTCGTCGGTCCGGAGGGCTTCGGTCTGGGCGAGGGCGAGCCCTTCATCGAGTTCGGACGGCTGCTCTCCGTACACGCGGTTGAGGGCTTCGGTGATCGCATCGCCTTCGAATCGGGAGAGGTAGTCGTCGAGCGCGCGCGCAATGAGCTGACTGCGGCTCACGCCTCGAAACTTGGCCAACCAGTCGACGCGCTTGAACAGGGGGTCTGGGAGCGAGATGGCGGTCTTCATGGCGGGAGTATAACCGGCGGTAATACTGGCGTCAACGGCATGTCGGGCCGGGGATCGTGTCGGGACGGATGGCCGCTGGACGGCGGCATGGCGAACGCGCGGCGGTCACGGGACGGCGAAGGCCCTTGCAACGCCGCCGGTACGCGCTATGCTGCGCGGACGCCCTTCGCGTCGCACGCGCCGCGCCCCGCCGCACGCATCGCACCCCCGCCCCCTGGAGGTCCGATCAATGAACATCGACCCCCCGCCCGCCGCCCCTTCGCCGTCCGCCGCCGACGTTCGCGCCGACGTTCGCGCCGACGATGTCGCGGACGCGCGCACCGCTGCGAGATCCCGCGTTCGTCCCCGCCGCCGCCGCGGCCTCCCCGCCCTCATCGCCCTCCTGTCCGTCGCCGCCCTCGCCGCGGGCGTCCTCACGCGCATGGTCATCGGCCTCCCCCCGCGCCAGCCCGGCCGCGCGACGGGCCAACTGCCCGAGGCGGTCGTCGTGGACGGGCTCGCGGCGCGGGCGGAGGCGGCGGCGTTGGAGCACGTGGTGTTGCAGCTGGAGCTGCCGAACGAGTGTCCGTGGCCGGACTGCACGGTGCCGTGGGGGCATGTGCCGGAGTTCACGTTGCTGGACGATGGACGGGTGGTGTACATGGACATGGATCCGGCGCATCCGGCGCCGCTGCCCGTCGTGCACGTGTCCACGGTGCCAGCGGACGAGATCGCGCGGCTCACCGAACAGATCGACGGGCTGATCGGCGACCGCGCGGCGCCGCTGACGGACGGAAGTCCGTGTCCCGCGGCGAGCGGTTGTCCCGATGCGCGGTCCGTCGTGCGGGTGCGACGCGCCGGCGCTCTGCGGACGTTTGTCGTGAATGGCGCGGGGTCGAGCGCCAGCGAATCGGACCTTGATGGGGCGGTGACGCTGCTGCGAGACTGGTTCAGCGAACCGAACACCAACTTGCCCGAGACGATCGTCGCGATGATGTCCGATACTCCAGACCCTTGGTCGGACGACCAACTGCCGCCGATCTGGGTGGGCGCCGACGTGACGTCGATGCCGAAGTCTTTCGACCGGAGCGCGCTGGACGCGCTGGCGCTCTCCTGGTATCGGGCTTCGAATCGACTCCCGGCACCGTCACCCGGCGCCATCGACGATGTCGGGGGTAGCGAGAGCCCAGGCGTGCCTGCCTTCGACGGCGTCGATCCGGCCTCGCGAAGTCGGCCCCAGGGATGGACGTTCAGGACAGGCACCCTCGACGATCCGGCCGCCGACGGCACCGAGCAGCGCATGATCGTGACCCATCGCCTCGTCTTCGTCCCATGGATCTACCCGGACGTGGATGTGGCCGCGATGCTCGACGTCTACCGCGAGGCCGGCCGCAACGCGGTGGCGGCGCGCGCGGCGGCGGATGCGACGGCGTTGGCGATGGTGCCGGACGCCGTTGCGGGCTCGGCGACGCCGGAGCCAGCCGTCCTCATCCCCTATCCCACGCCCTTCCCGACCGCCCTCGCCGTCACCTGGACGGACGACGGTCGCCCGCAGCTCCCATCCGCCCGCGGCATCCAGACGTGGATGGAGTGGTTCAAGTACGACGTGGACCATGACGCCATCCAGCGCCTGCGCGCCGCCGGGTTCGAGTGGTTCAAGCAGCGCTTCGCGTGGACCGACATGCAGTTGAGCCCGGACCTTCACTTCGACTGGTCGCACAGCGACCCGTACATCGCGACCGTGCAGGAGTTCGGCGGGCAGGTGATGGTGCAGCTTGCCGCACCGCCGACGTGGGCCGTCGAATCGCGCGAGGATGGCGTGCCGTTCAATCTGGAAGCATGGAGCATCTTCGTCCAGTCGTTCGCCGGTCGCTACCGCGGACAGGTGGCCGCCTACGAGATCATGAACGAACCCAACCTGGCCCGCGAGTGGGGCGGCCCGCCCGATCCGGCGGCATATGCGCGCATCCTGGGCGCCGCGTACGACGCCATCAAGCTCGTCGATCCGAAGGCCGTGGTGGTCACCGCCGGCCTCGCTCCGACGGGCGATCGCATGCCGGAGGCGATGGGCGACGTGGCGTTCGTGCGCGCAATGCTCGCCTCGATCGGCGGCTACGACAATGGGGAACAGGGTACGTGGCCCGTCGGCTTCTACGACGCCATCGGCGTCCATGCCGCCGGCTTCAAGGCGGCTCCGGACGTCGCGCCCGAAGAAGCGGCAGCCAGCGCGGAGCTCGGCGGGGATCGGACGTTCACGTTCCGCCGCATCGAGGATATCTGGAGCGAGTACGACCGCGAAGGCGTCCGACCGGCTCCCTTCGTCATCACCGAGTTCGGCTGGACCACCGATCCCCGCCCCGACTCCCCCTACCACTGGATGGCGGTCGATCCGGCAACCCGCGGCGCCCACATCGCCCAAGCCTTCGACCTTGCCCCGACGCTCCCGGGGATCGGCGCCCACCTCGGCCCCATGATCCTCTTCAGCGCCGCCGACCGCGCCTGGACGCCGGACGACGAGGCGTACTGGTGGGCGGTGGCGGATGCGGACGGGAACGTGGATGGGGCGGTGATGGAGGCGCTCGGCTCGGGGGGTGGCCCCGATTAGTAGTAGGTGGCGAGCTGTTTCGCGATGGCGAACGACGAACCGCCGACCATGCGCCATAGCAGATCGTTCGGAATCGACGGGTTCGCGCCCCCAGCGACGGTTTCGCGGCGGCGTCACGGCGGCCAGCCCCCCTTGCGACTCCCCGGCACGCGCTATGCCGGCGCAGCGCCTCTCCATCTTGTCAGCATCACACCTGGAGTACGCCGTGCCCATCGACCCCGGTGGTATCGACCTGCCACGTTCTGCACGCCCGCGACCTGGCGGCATCCCCGTTCTGGTCACGCTCTTGGCCGCCACCATCATCGGCGGCACGTACGTCCTTCGAACGCTCGGCGGCAATCCTCGTCACTCGTCGTACGTTCGCCTACCCATACTCGATGATGCGGGGAAGCCGATGGCCGACGCCGAATCGGCCGCGCTGACGCACGTCGTGCTGCAGCTGGACCGCAACCCAGGCGGCGGAGCGTGGGCTGGCGCCGCGGCTCCGTGGGACCACGTACCGGCGTTCACGTTGTTCGACGATGGTCGCGTGGTCTACCAGCACAACCGTAACTCGAGTGGCGGCTGGATCCGCCAAGCGAAGCTCACGTCCTACAAATCCGCCGCGCTCGTTGCGGCCTTCGATGCCACGGACAAGTCCAGCCTCGAGCTGCTGCCGGAGGGCGCCCCATGCCCCGCCGCGGCCGGGTGCCCGGACGCATACGCTGTCGTGCGCTACCGCCGCGACGGCCGATTGCTCACGGCGATCGTCCCAGAGGAGCAGCTGGACATGGGCAACTCCTGGCCAGCCGTCGAGCTGCTCGAAAACTGGACAGCCGCCGACCCCCAGCCGCTCGACGTCCGCCACGCCGTCGTGATCGATCCGCCACCGTACGGCGGCTGGTCGATGGGCGACGCCGGATCACAGCAGGAAGGGCGGTGGCCGATCGCGCGCCTCGCTCCGCCACCGGCCGTGTACGAGGCTCGCGCGCTGATGGATGTCGCCGATGAGCGCGACTTCCTGGCCGGAGCGATGCCATGGCCGCTACGGCCAAACGAACAGGATCAGTTCGCGGACGCCGGCGTGGTCCCAACTCTCGCGGATGCGCTCTACGCGCCGCTCGTGCGCCATTTCGTTCGCGACGAGCCGTTGTCGGGTAGCAATGTTGCCCCTCTGGCAGAACGCAACTTCGATGCGATGATCGTCCCGTGGATTTACCCAGAGGGCGACCTCGATCTGGTGACCGCCGTGGAACGAGTCGAGACCGCGCGGTCGGTCGCGGCTTCCGCCAACACGAGACCGGTATCCTCGGCGCCTGAGGTGAGTCCGGAGGAGATGCGATTGTCGGCATTGATGCACGACGTCGAGTCGCGCGTGCTGTCCGGCGTCCGGCTCCAGGTTGAACAGCCAGCCTATGAACCGCAAACGAACTGGCCGGACGACAGCGCGCCATGGGGGCACGTGCCGTTCTTCACGCTCTTCGACGACGGTTGGGTGGTGCGCAGCTGGCCGGGCAACATGACGGGCGGTGGAGTGTACAGGTACCATATCACCCCGGCCGAGGCGGACGGACTGGTGCAGCAAATTCTGGGTGCCGGCGTCGGGCGGCTCCCGTTGTTCGAACACTCGGCGCTAGCGCTATCGTCCATAGAACGGTCGCCTCCATGGCTCGTCGTTCGCTATCGGGACGGGGACGCGCTGGTGACCGCGTCATCGGCGGCGCCGGACGACGGGTGGTTGGAGCCGTTCGAAGACGACGAGCAAGCCCAGCAGCGCGCGCGGGCCACCGAACAGGCGCGTGGGGCGCTCGACAATACGGCGAGCTCGGTGAACGAGGTGGTTCTCACGTGGGGCTTCACGCGTACGCTCGAAGCCGTGATCCCAACGCACGTTGTGGCCCATCGACGGCCCGCGGCAGACGTCCGGCCGCGCATTGATGTTTCCCAGGGCCACAATCCCAACCGTCTGCTCGCACAAGCCCAGTCTGCGTTACGCCTCACCTGGCCCGGCAATACGCCTGCCAGCTGGCCGGCGATCGTCGACGGCGCCACGCTCACCGCGCTGACGGCTTCGTTCCACGACGCCGCGAACGGTATCGACCAGCAGGCAATGGCTCAGGCCTGGATGGCGGAGGGCTATCCTGGCCCGACCGGAGATGCCGACCTCTTAGCGACGAACGGTATCACGCCCAGGCTGACGGGCTCCCATGCGTGGCACGTGTCCATCGCCAGGGACCGGACCGAGCCCTCTGATCCGCTGTATGTCACGTTCGTCCCCTGGATCTACCCTGACGCCGCACTCGACGCCGCCGACATCGAAGCCGTCGCAACCGTGGAGGACGCGGCGCGTGCGGCCACCAAGAGGACCCTGCCTTGACCCGTCATAGCATCCGCCTCCATCCCCGCCGGCAGCCGATATGGCATTGCTCGTCGCCCAGATCGACGGCCTCGTCCGGGGCCGCGTTCCGCTGTGGGCGGACGTCGACCCATGCCCGGCCGCCGACCGCTGCCCCGGCGGCCTGATCGTCCGCGTCCGGCAGGGCGGCGCCCTGGCGTCCTACGTCGGTAATGGCGACAGCACGAGCGATGCCTGGACCGCGCTCGCCGGCGCCGCCGAGCTCCTGCGCAGCTGGGCGGCCGGGGCCGACACGGCGCTGCCGCAGGCGATGGTCGTCCTGCCCAGGGGCGAGACGGAGCAGGCGGGGGAAGGTACGGTGCCGCGGACGTGGGTGGGCGCCGCGGTCGCCGACATGCCGACGGTCCTCTACGACCGCGACCTCTTGAACCTCTTTGCGGTCGCCTCGACGGCCGCCGATCAGCCAAGCACCCCCGCCACGCGCAGGTTCAGCGCCATCCGATCCCCCGGATCCCCGGTGTCCGGCACGAACGCCTCTCCCGTCAGCCGCTCAAACGCCTCGATGTACAGCCGGCTCATCCGTTCGGCCAGCTCGCGCGGCATCGGCGGCGGGTCGCCCTCGCCGCGGTAGCCGGCGGTGTCGACGTACCAGCGGCGCAGGAACTCCTTGTCGAACGTCTCGGGCTCCTCGCCGGCCGCGAAGCGCGCGGCGTAGCTGTCCAGGATCCAGAAGCGCGAGCTGTCCACCGTGTGGATCTCGTCGATGAGCGTCAGCTGGCCGTCGATGTCGCCGAACTCGTACTTCGTGTCGACCAGGATCATGCCGCGTTCGGCCGCCAACTCCTGGCCGCGCGCGAACAGCCGGCGCGTCGCGTCCTCCATCGCCGCGTAGACGTCCGGCGGGACCAGGCCGCTGGCCAGGATGGCGTCGCGGGTGAGCATCTCGTCATGCGCGCCCGACTCCGCCTTGGACGTCGGCGTGAGGACCGGCTCGGGCAGGCGCTCGTTTTTGCGCAGGCCGTCCGGGAAGTCGATGCCGTACAGCGTGCGCGCACCTTGGGCGTAGTTGTGCCAGAGCGCCGTCTTCGTGACACCGGTGATGTAGCCGCGGATCACCATCTCGACCGGCCAAACTGTCGCGTCGCGGGCGATGATCACGTTCGGATCCGGCACATCGATCACGTGGTTGGGGACGATGTCGTCCGTCCGCTCGAACCACCACTGCGCCAGGCGCGTCAGCACCTGCCCCTTATACGGCACCGTCCCGACCACGCGATCGAACGCGCTCTGCCGGTCCGTCGTGACGATCACGCGTTTGTCGCCGACGACCCAGATGTCGCGCACCTTGCCCTGCGTCTTGCCGGGCAACGGCAGGTCGACGGTCAGCACGTCGGTGGTCGGAATGGCGCCCAGGCGGGCGAG
>JBDTSC010000059.1:0-13468 GCA_039931375.1 Ardenticatenales bacterium | reverse complement strand
CGGCGCTGCGGACGGGCGGCGCGGGCCTTTGGCTCTGGCCGAACGCGCTGCACGCTATCGACGCGCTTGGACAAAGCGTCGGACGGGCCGTGCGTGGCGCGGGCATCGTCCAGACGTCCAACCGCGTCCGCGACGCGCGCGGACGAACTCTCGTGCGCGTCGCGGTGGCGCGTGCGGACGGCCAGCTGTACCGCAGTCTCTCGATCCGCCGCGCCGCACTGTTGGCCGCGCTAGCAGCGGCGCTGCCGCCGGACGCGATCCGCTTCGGTGCCGCGGTCACGGGTGTCGACGTGGGCGACGCGAACGCTGGCGCGACCGTACACCTCGCGGACGGGACGGCATGGGAGGCGGACCTCGTCGTCGCCGCGGACGGCGTCGGATCGGCGATCCGCGCTGCGCTGTTCGGCGATTCGGGGCGGCGCGATGCGGGCTTCACGGCGTTTCGGGCCGTGGTGCCGTTCCCCGGAGCGGCGAACGTCGACGGTGGCGTCGTCTGGGGCCGCGGCTGCCGGTTCGGCGTGCTGGCCGTCGCCGAGGATTGCATGAACTGGTTCGCCGGGTTCACCGCGCCAGCGAATCTCGAGCCTGCCGACCGGCTGGCGGTGATCCGCGCCCGCTTCGCGGGCTGGCCCGATCCTGTCTGCGCCCTTCTCGATGCGACGGGGCCGGGCGATGTCCGCGCCGACCGCCTCGAGTACTGCACGCCCCCGCCCGCCTGGTCGCTCGGCCGCGTCGCGCTGCTGGGCGATGCGGCGCACGCGATGACGCCCAGCCTAGGCCAAGGCGCGGGCCAGGCCCTCGAGGACGCCGTTGCCCTAGGCGAGGCCGTCGCGGCCGACCCGGGCGACATCGCCGCGGCGTTGGCGGCGTACGGGCGGCGGCGGAAACGACGGGCGGCCGATGTGGCGGCGCGGTCGATCCGCATGGACCGGCTCGTGCAGATCGAGTCGCCGTTGCTCTGCGCGGTGCGAAACCGCATCGTCGCGTTGGTCCCGCCGCCGCTCGTCCGGCGGTTCCATCGGTCGATGTGGGGGCTGCCCTGGCCCGACGAAGTGTCGGAGGAGTTGTAAGCGATGCCCGACTGGTCCTATCAGCCGCTGCTCCGCCCCCTTCTCTTCCGCCTGCCCGCCGCCGTCGCCCGCGACGGCACCCTCCACGCGATCGCCGCGCTGGCCGCGACGCCGTTCGGCCCGGCCGCCATCGACGCCCTAGGGCACATGGGCGCGCCGGAGGGCATCGGACGCGCGGCGTTCGGCAGCCGGGTCGTCAGCCCGATCGGCCTGAGCGCCGGCTTCGATTCGGGCGCCGTCGCGCCGGCGGCCCTCGGTCGGTTCGGCTTCGGCTGGCTTGAGGTCGGTCCGGTCGCGTTCGATCCGCCGCCCGCCCTATCGCCCACGCGCGATGCCGCGAACGGCGCGCTCCGCTTCCCCGCCGGCCTGCCCGCCGCCGATGCCCATGTCGTCGCCCACCGCCTGGCGGACCGCCGTCCGCCGCCGGGCGTGCGACTGGCGGTTCGGCTGCGCGGCGCGGGATGGCGCGACGGGCGTGCGCCCGCCGAGATCGCGTCCCTGGCTGGGTTGTTTGCGCCGGTCGTGGATGCGCTCGTCATCGAGATGCCGTTCGATGCGCACGAGCCAGGTGAAGGGCACGGGCTGATGGGATCGGTCGTCGACCGGGTCAGCGCTGAGGTTAAGGCCGCGGTCGCTGGTGTCGTCGCTGCCGCGGTCGCCGCACGCCGCGCGGCCCGCGATCGCGCGCCCAGCGTGCTGATCGCCCTGCCGCCCGACGTCGACGAGCGACGCGCCGAGCGATGGGCCACCGCCGCGCTCGCGGCCGGCGCGGAGGGCGTGGTCGTGGGCGGCGGGGTGGGCGACGGCCACGGCGGGCGCGTCGTCGGCGGGCCAGCGCGAGCGGGGACGATCGCGATGATCGGCCGCTTGCGCGCGGCGATGGGACCCGGCGTGACGCTCGTGGCAGGTGACGGCGTGATCGAGCCGGGGGACGCGCTGGCGATGCTGGCTGCCGGCGCCGACCTCGTGGGCCTGCATGCGGGGCTGGTGTACAGCGGGCCGGGGCTGCCGAAGCGGATCAACGAGGCGCTGCTGCTCAGGGGGCGACGGGACAAGTCGGCAGAGCGGTCGACCAGCGAGGCTACCCGCGACGCGACCGGAATCGTGGCCGTGTCGACCACGAACGTGCCGTCGCCGTCGACCCCGAACGCGCCGTCACCGTCGCCGCGGCCGTGGTGGATCGCCTATGCCTTCATCGCCGTGACGATGACCGTCGCCGGCCTGCTCGCGGGCGCGGTGGCGTTGACGGCGGTCGTGCTGCCGTACGATCTGCGGTGGGTGGGGCTGACGCGGGCGGACCTGGCGGCGGCGAACCCGCGGCTGATGGACTTCATGGCGCACGACCGGCTGTCGTTGGCCGGGACGATGGTGTCGCTTGGCCTGCTGTACGCCATGCTCACCGCGTTCGGCGTGCGGCGCGGCGTGCACTGGGCAGCGCGGGCGATGGGCGGATCGATCGTCGTCGGCCTGGCGAGCTTCTTCCTGTTCCTGAGCCACGGGTACCTCGATCCGCTGCACGCCGTCTTGTCCGGCACGATCGCGCTGCTCTTCGTCCTCGGCCGCCGCTGGCCCGCCGCGTCGCCGCCGGACGTGCCGGCGCCCGACCTGGTCAACGACGCCGCGTGGCGGCGGGCGATGGCCGGTCAGCTGGCGCTAGTCCTGTTGGCGGTGGGGCTCGTCGGCGGCGGCCTCACGATCGCGTTCGTCGGCGGCAGCCGCGTGTTCGTCGGCTCCGACCTGGCGTTCATGCACACGACGTACGAGCGGCTGGCCGCCGTCAGCCGTCGCCTCTTGCCGCTCATCGCCCACGACCGCGCCGGCTTCGGCGGGGCGCTGGTGGCCACGGGCGTGGCGTCGGGCGGCGTAGCGCTGTGGGGCTTTCGGCGCGGGGCGAGCTGGGTGTGGTGGACGGTGCTCTTGAGCGGGCTGCCGGGCCTCGCCGGGACGTTGGCGATCCACGCGGCGGTAGGGTACACGAACGCGGCGCATCTAGCGCCGGTGGTGTCGGTGGGGGCGTTGTACGCGGTCGGGTTGGGGGCGAGCTGGTCATATCTGTGCGATGCGCGGAGCTGAACGGATGTTCCCAGGCGTTTGCGCGGCCGCGTGGCAGCCGTTATCCTTCCGCCGTCCCGCGGCAGCCACCCACGCCAAGGAGACCCTCCGTGATCCAGACCGAACAACGCATCCATCGACCCGACGGTCCGCTCGCCCATTCGCCGCGCCATGACGCGCCCCCGGCGCTCGAGAGCGGCGACGTGATGACGCGGGCCGAGTTCGAGCGCCGGTATTGGCTGCGGCCGGATCTGAAGAAGGCGGAGCTGGTCGAGGGGGTGGTCTACTTGTCATCGCCGACCCGTAATCCACACGGCACGGCAACCGTGCTGTGCATCGCCTGGCTGGCCCACTACATGTCCCTTCGTCCGGATGTCTCGGTCAGCGATGCCGGAACCGTCCGCCTTTCCGATGACACCGAGGTCCAGCCGGACGCCTTCCTGCGCCGAGTCACCGAGGCGGGAGGTCAGGCCCACATCGACGAAGATGAGTTCATCGCCGGAGCGCCCGAGCTCGTCGTCGAGGTGGCCTATTCCAGCGCGTCGCGTGACCTGAACGCCAAGAAGCGCACCTACCAGGCCGCCGGCGTTCGCGAGTACATCGTCTGGCAGCTCGAGGCCGGCGCGATCCACTGGTTCGCCCTCGTCGACGGCGCGTTCACGGCCCGCGAGCCCGACGCGGACGGCGTCATCGAGAGCACCGTGTTCGCCGGGCTGCGGCTGGACGTGGGGGCGATGGTGCGGGGAGATTTGGCGGGGGTGTTGGAGGCGGTGGCGGGGGAGTAAGGGGCCGTCAACCTGGGTCCGACAACCGCAACAGAGCCGCGACGGGCAACTCGAGGGCGCTATCGCGTTGCGTTCGCCTTGAGAAGAACAGTACCTCGATCCCTTCAATGGCGTCCGTGGTCGGGTTAATGCGTGCGATCACCTCGTCGGCGAGCTCTTCGCTCCGTTGGCCGGGATACGGCGGCACGGTCTCGATATACAGGATGTCGCCGATGTGGTCGTACAGTAGCTTCAACTTCTCGTCCATACGATCCCTCCCGCCGGTAGTCGCCGTGCGGCGTACGCCGTGACGATCCAATGTCGCGTCGGCGGACCATTGTCTCGGCGGGTCACGACCACAAAGTGTACGCCGGACGGGGCAGGGAACGATGCCGGCGGCCGACTGCCGGGGCCGAGCTGGTGCTCGGCGCGCCCAGGGGGAGGCGGCCTGGGGCGGATGCGGCCATCAGCGTTGCCCGTACGGCAGGTAGATCCTCCGCTGAACCAGGATCGTCGTCGGCGCAGCAGCCGTCGGGATAGAGGTAGGGCGGTCCGTCGATGTCGGCGGCGGCGATGAAGGGCTGGTCGTGGGAATCGGCGGCGACGGCGTTGGCTGCGTCGCCGGCTCGGCTTCGATGACCATGATCGACATCGGTGGCAGCTCGAGACGGAGGGCCGCCGTGTCCTCGTTTGGGCCACAGAGGTCGTAGACCGGGTGGGCGTCGCGCTCCTGCCAGATGGACGCCTTGGTCGCGGCGTCGTAGCGGAACACGCGCACGTCCGGGCCGGGTGCGAAGCCGACGAGGCACGCCAGGCGGTCCACCGCATCGCCCGTCTTGTTCACCGCCACGACCGTCAGCGCCCCGTCGATCGCACGCTCGGCGGCGTACACCGCGACATCCCGCGTCGCCTCGCCCCCCGTCACCCGCACCGCCGTCTCGCCGAACCGCCCGCCCGCGCCGTCGTAGTTGCGGAACATTCGAAACGCGAACGCGCCCGGCTCGTCCGACTTCATCGGGTCCCACAGCGTCGCGAGATCGACGCCCTCGCGCCCAAAGATGCCCAGGACGTCCGCTTGGGCCAACGCCCCATTAATATCGTCTAGCGCGCCCCAGTTGTACTCGCCGATCGCGAGCTTCGTGCCGGGGTAGTTCGCCGCGACCCAGTCGCGCATCCGTGGGATCAGGCGCACGGGCTCGTCGATCCAGCTCTCGTCCTTGTACGTCGGGTCCCAGAGCGAGCGGGTCGATCGGAGCCGCCGCGCCTGCGTCGCCGCGTCGCCCGCGGGCGAGAGGGAGACGCCGTCGGCTTGGGGGTAGTAGTGGAGATCGAAGTAGTCCAGGAGGCGATGGCCGGTCACGCGCTCGGCGTCGCGCAGTTGCGCGAGATACCACGCCGCGAGCGGCACGTCGCCGTGCGCCAGGCGGTCGGCCGGGTGATTCCACCAGTCGCCGCCACCTTCCGTGTCGCGGGCGGACCAGAAGTAGCCCGTCCAGCCCCACTCCGCGGGGCCGAGCGTCTTGGCGGACGGGTCGGCGTCCTTGACGGCCGCCGCGTAGGCCAGCGTGCGGTCGCGCAAGCCGTCGTAGTCCAGGCCGCGCGGGAAGACGTCGCGGTGGGTCTCGTGCCAGAGCATCGGCTCGTTATCGAGGTTGTAGTAGCGCACGCCGCCCTGCGACGCATCCCCGAATGTGTCGACGAGGTGCGTGACCCAGCGCTTCACGAAAGCGGGGTCGATGGCGGTGTTGGCATCCGTGGGATCGTTGCCGGTGACCGGCGTGCCGTCGCGACGAAGACCGTTGCCGCAATCGGGCATCCACTGATCCGTCTTCCCCTGCGGCCCGTACTTGGCGACGCTGAACGAGCACGAGCGCCCACCCGCCTTGGCCGTCCAGCCGATGAGCGGCACGGTGAGCACGGTGTCCGTGCCGATGGCGAGGCCCTCGGCGATGAAGCGTTCCGCGGACGAGCCGGCGGGGAGGCGGGCGCGGTCCGCGTTGTCCTCGGGCAGCGTCTCGAAGAACCAGTCGCTGCCGTGGTTGCTCGTGTCGTCCAGGTAGTTGTACCGCGTGGTGGCGTTGCCGCCCCAGCGGCGGACCGTCATGCCCAGCTCGCGCATCAGGGCGGGGTCGGCGAAGTTCATGCCGTAGATGTCGGGGGGGATGGGGTGGCGATCGGCGGTGGTGTCGATGGTGAAGGCGGGGTCGGCGGCGACGTCGGCGATGTGCGCGAGGGCGGTGGTGGACGGGTGCTTGGCGACGTCGTGGGCGATGCCGACGGACGCGGCCGCGACCGTGAGGAAGGCAAGAGGGAATCGCGTTCCCATCGGGGCCCTCACCCCCCGACCCCCTCCCCCAAGTTTGGGGGAGGGGGAGGTTGGTTGGCCGAGGAGAGGAGGCGGCGGGCGTCGCATTCGCGGGCGATGGTGGCAAGGACGGCGTCGAGGCGTTCGAACACGTCGCGGTTGGAGAAGCGGACTACGTGGTAGCCATGGATGGTGAGTTGGGCGGTGCGCGCCTCGTCATATGACGCCGTCGTGGCATGGACATGGCCATCGAGCTCGACGACCAGGCGAAGCTGGGGGCAACAAAAGTCCAGGACGAAGCGGCCGACCGGATGTTGCCGTCGCCACTTCCAGTCATCCAAGGGAGGCTTCCGGATGGCCGCCCAGATCACGCGCTCTGCCGGCGTCAGCGTCCGGCGCATCGCACGCGCGCTCGCCTCGACGACCGGCAGCGTCTCTCGAATTCTCATCCGCGCCCGATTCACATCGCCCCCCTCCGTCAAAGCATCGCCAACCGCCGAAGCCTATCGCAATCCGGCCCCCCCGGCCAACCGACCTCCCCCTCCCCCAAACTTGGGGGAGGGGGTCGGGGGGTGAGGGCCCGCCGATCGCAAGCCTCACCCGCCGGGCCTACAATCGCCCCGCTTGACACTTGACACCCGACCACCCGCTGCGGAGACAACAACGATGCGAACGCCGGTAGTGCGCGATCTGTTCCTGAAGTTCATGGGGTTGACGTTCATATCCTATCTGGTGTTCGACGTCTGGAATGCCGCAACGTTTTTCGGACAGTTAGGCGGGGCGACCGCCGCCAACAGCGTCTACGTCAAAGCCGTCACCGGCTTGATGGTTTGCCTGACCTTGACCGTCTACGGCTCACTTGTCTGGCTGTTCCTGTTCCGCACGGACAGTGTCGCCCGTAAGCTCTGGCCGCGCAGTGGAACCGTCGGCGTAGTGCCGATCGCAGGCGACAGCGCTTTGACCCTGGGCTTCGTCATCCTTCTCTTCGGCCTCCACGAGATCATCCCCGGTCTGGCGGACCTGCTTTCGCAGATCGGCTACGTGACGCTGTCATCGTTGACACCAGACGATGGCTTCACACAATTCTGGGTGCCCCTCCTTCGCCCACTGTCCGCCGTCCTCATCGGCGCAGTCTGCATCCGCTGGCCGCACCGCATCGAGTCGCTCATCGTCCGAGGATGGGAGACGAGGTCGATCTTCCACATCGATGTCGACGATGGCGATGGCGACGAACCGGACGGGGCTGTCCTGTCGTGATCGGCGGGCCGGCGTCACGATCCGCCGGCTCGCGTACGTTGTGCACGGTTGATCGAGGAATGATCGCGTGGCCCACGGGGTGCCCCCTCCCACCCCCTCCCGTTGTTGAACCCAACCCCATCCTCCACTACGATTCCCCACCCGCCCGCTCACAGACCAACCGACCCGGAGCCACCCGTGACCCCTTCCCTCGCCGCCGCCACGCCCGCCGCGCCCGCCTCCGCCCCCCACGCCGCCCCGCCCCCCCCGCCCATCGCTGTCGGCGCGACGGACGCCGGCGGCTTCACGCTGGCCTCGACGCAGCCGGTGCCCAACCTGAACCTCGTCCTGCAGACGTGGAACCACCCGACGGGCGCCGTGCACTACCACCTGAGCGCGGCCGATCCGCACTGCGGCTTCTGCGTCAGCTTCCACACGATCCCGAACGACTCGACGGGCTTGCCGCATATCCTGGAGCACCTCGTGCTGTGCGGCAGCGCGCGGTTCCCGGTGCGCGATCCGTTCTTCCTGATGCTGCGGCGCAGCCTGCAGACGTTCATGAACGCGATGACCGGGCCGGACGGCACGTACTACCCGTTCAGCTCGCAGGTGAAGAAGGACTTCGACAACCTGCTGGGCATCTACTTGGACGCCGTCTTCGCGCCGAATCTCAATCCGCTCGACTTCGCGCAGGAGGGCTACCGCCTCGAGCCGTCGGACGGTCCGGCCGCGCGGCCCACGTCGCCGGAAGGGTGGGCGTTCAAGGGCGTCGTGTACAACGAGATGAAGGGGGCGATGGGCAACGCCGACGCGCAGCTCTATCGCCACGCCGGGCAGGTCCTCGTGCCGTCCACGCCCTACCGCCACAACTCGGGCGGTGAGCCGGCCGACATCCCGGCCCTGGCCTACGACGACCTCGTCCGCTTCCACGCCGCGCACTACAACGCCGCGAACGCCTGCTTTGCCACGTACGGCGATCTGGACGTCGCCGAGCTGCACGCCAAGTTCGCGCCGTACCTGGCGATGCGCCCCGGCACGCCCATCGCGCTGCCCGCGGCCGAGGCGCCGCACGGCGCGCCGTCGTCCGCGACGTTCCCGGTACCCCTCCAGGACGGCCAGGATGCACGCGACGTCACGATCGCCACGGTGAATTGGGTGACGGGCGACCTGCGCGATCTCACGGACAGCCTCGAGCTCGAGCTGATCGACCAGCTGCTCCTTGGCCACGCCGGCGCACCCTTGCGGCTGGCCGTCGAGTCCAGCGGCATCGGCAGGGCGATGGCGTCCAGCGGCGCGTCGGGCTATGGCGCGAACGGCACGTTCGGGGTGGGCATCAAGGGCCTCGATCCGGCGGACGGCCCGCGCTTCGAGACGCTCGTGTTGGACACGATCGAGCGCCTCGTGGCGGACGGCGTGCCCAAGGACGACATCGAGGCCGCGCTGCACCAGCTCGAGCTCGAGCGGCGGCTGATCAGCGGCGACCGCTTCCCGTTCTGCCTGGAGCTCGCGCTGTCCGCGACGGACGCCTGGCAGCTCGGGCTCGACCCGTACCTCTACCTGGACCAGGACAGCGCGATCGAGGCGCTTCGTGCGCGCGCCCTCGCGCCGGGCTGGCTGTCGCGGGCGCTGGGCGCGCGCTTCCTGGACAACCCGCACCGCGCGCTGATGGTCACGGTGCCCGACGCGGAGTGGAATCGCCGCCAGGACACGGAGGAGCGCTCGCGGATCAACGCCCGCGTCGCCACGCTGGACGATGCCGCGCAAGGGGCGATCATCGCCCAGGACGCCGCCCTCGAACAGCGGCAGGCGGAGGTGGACGATGTATCCGTGCTGCCCGAGCTGCTGCTCAGCGACATCCCGCGCGAGCTGCGCTGGTACGAGGGTCGGACGGTCGCGGACGGGTTGGACGTGTTCAACGCCGGCACGAACGGCATCCTGCACCAGGTGGCGGCGATGCCGCTCGGCCCGCTCTCGGCGCGCGACCTCGAGTTGCTGCCGCTGCTGATCGGCGCCGTCGGGAAGCTGGGCGTCGGGAAGCGCGACTACACCAAACAGGCGGCGCTCATCAACGCCGTCTGCGGCGGCCTGTCCGCCTGGGTCGATCTGCGCACGAGCGCGGCCGACCCGGCGGTGGTGAACGGCTACGCGTTCTTCGAGACGCTCGGTCTGGCGCGCAAGTACCCGGACTTCGCCGGCCTGATCGCCGAGACGCTCACCGCGCAGCGCTTCGACGAGACGGACCGGCTGCTCGAGATCATCGAGCAGGCGGTGGTCGGGATGATGCAGCGGATCAGCTACGGCGGGAACACGCTGGCGGAGCAGGCCGCGATGCGCGGCTTTGGCGGCCGCGCCGGCCTTGACTACCGCTTCAGCGGCCTCGGGCGCCTGCGCTGGCTGGAGGACATCGCCGAGCGCGGCGGCAAGGACAAGGGGACGATCCGCGCCATCGGCGCCGAGCTGAGCCTCTTGATGGCCCGCCTGGCCGCGCGCCCGGTCCACGTGGCGCTGATCGGCGACGTCGCCGACGATTCGGGCGTCCAGGATCGCACGATGGACGTCTGGTCGTCGTTCGATCGCCCCGCGGCCTTCGCGCCGGATGCGACGCGCACGCCGCTGCCCGGCCCCGAGCCCAGCGCGCCGCGCGCCTACACGACAGCCACCCAGGTGAACTACTGCGCGCTGGCGCTGCCGGCGCCCGCGATCACGCACCCCGACGCGGCCGTCCTGTCGGTGGCCGCGCGCTACCTGGCGAACGCGTACCTCCACCAGCGGATCCGCGAGAAGGGCGGCGCCTATGGCTCCCGCGCCGCCTACTCGGCCAGCCTGGCGGCCTTCACGACCACGACCTACCGCGACCCGCGCCTGGCCGACACGTTCACCGACATGCGCGAAGGCCTGCGCTGGCTGGCCACGATCGACGACGAGGAACGCCACCTGCGCGAGGCCGTCCTCCGCTCGATCGCCGACCTCGACCGCCCGCAAAGCCCGTCCGGCGAGGGCCGCCGCCGCTTCGTCGGCGACCTGATCGGCTACGGCCCCGACGTGATCGGCACCTACCGCACCCGCATGCTGGCCACCACGACCGAGGACATCCGCCGCGTCGCCGCCGCCTGGCTCGACCCGGACCGCGCCTCCGCCGCCGTCGTCACGAGCCGTGACATGCTCAGCGCGTCCGGCCTGGGCTGGGAGAGCGAGGCGATCGGGCAGCGGGGTGCGGCGTTGATGGCGGAGTTGGGGGAGGATGGAGAGGACGACGGGGACGACGGGGACGAGGCGTAGGCGAGCGACCTAGTGATCGCGACCTAGGGATCGCGGCCGAGTCATCGCGTCGCCGTTGGGGCGACGGAGTCGCGGCGGCGACGAGTTCATCGGTTGGAAAGGCGCGCCCGCGTCCGGTCGGTCGCCTCGCGCTCGGTGCTCAGATAGCCGCGCTCGTCCCGCTCGACGACCGGCGTCTTGTCGTGCAGCTCGGCATCGACGACGACTACATGGAGCAGCATTTCGGCGGCGACCTCTTCCTCATCGCCCTTGACCCCGACCGCCAGCCGCATGTCGCCGGCCGATGGTCGCTGCCGTACGACGTGCGGGAGATCGCGGTGGATGTGGCGGGGGATCGGGTGTACTTCGCGGCGGGGGGCAAGGGGTTGGTGGTGGGGGTGCTTTCGGCGTTGGTGCGGTAGTCGCGGATGTCGGCCAGGTGCACATGCGCTCGCCAAAGCGCGGGGACGGACCGGACGCTCGGTTCGGCGCCGGGGCTGGAGGTTGAGCGGCACTTCGTCGGATCTGTAGCCGCTATTCCACCCATCTGTAGCGGCTATGGACCGCGACGATAGCCGCTATAGATGGGAGGAATAGCGGCTGAACCCGACGGGAACAGCGGCTTTACTCCGGCCATGTTGCGGCTGAAGCCGGCTCGCCGATCTGCGACGACGGCAAGACGCGCGGTACGTCGACGTTCGGTGGAGATCGCCGGGATACGATCAGCCCTCGTGCGCCGGAACCGATTGCCACTGTGGTTACCGATCTCTATAGTAAGGGCGGAATGCAGTCCTTACCAGGAGGCGGTCGAACATGATCGGCATCGCGAAGATCACATCCAAAGGACAGACGACGATCCCGCACGAAGTCCGCGCCGCGCTCAAGGTTGGGCCTGGGGACTTCCTAGCCTGGGATGTGGGCGATGACGGTGTGGCCCGCGTCCGACGGGTGCAGCCGCTGGACCTGGAATACCTGCGGGCGGTGGAGATCACCTTGGACGAATGGTCCGGCGCGGCGGACGAGGCGGCCTACCGTGAGCTATGAGCGTTTCCAAGTGGTGCGCGTACCCTTCCCGTTCACGGACCGAGTGGCACAGAAGCACAGGCCCGCCTTGGTGATTTCGAACCGTGACCGTTTCAACCAGCCTGTCGGCCACTCGGTGATGGCGATGATCACCTCGGCTGGCAACTCGCCCTGGCCATTGGACGTGCCAATCGATGACGTGTCGGCGGCGGGCCTGCCGGCGCCCTCCAAGGTGCGATTTAAGCTCTTCACGCTGGACCACCGCTTGGTTCGCGGGGCGCTCGGGACATTGGCCGAGTCGGATCGTGCCAAGGTCAGCGCCGCGCTGGACCAATTGCTGGGAGCATCGCCCTGACCATGGTCAGCCGGGTTTGCTCGAGTGGACTACCTGCACTGGCTGCCGCGGCAGGGCTGGCCATCGTCTTGCCCGCATTCATCGCCGGTTGCTCGCGGCACGCGGCCAACACGGCTCGTGCGACACCGACGGCCGGTCCCTACCCGGGCGTGTCCTATCCGAGCGCGGCGAATCCGGGCGCGGCACGAGTCGCCGTGACCGCGCTCCCGTCGCCGACGGCCGCCACTACATGGAACGCCTGCTCTCCGCCGCCGCGACGCTCAGCCTTCAGGATCGGAATCTGTTCGCGGATCTGACGGAGGGCATGACGGCGTACTTCGAGGGCAAGCAGGCGCCGTCACTGTTGCCGGTCCGGGCGGAGGGGTGAACGCTTACTGCCTGCTCTGTCAGAGCGGATTCGTTGGGCAAGCGGCCCGGCAAGTTCGGCGCCTAAAATCGACGCGGAAAGAAGGTACGCATGAAGGCTATAGACAGCCCGTTCACGAAGATTATCAACGGAACGAACCAGTTCGTGATTCCGGTCTTCCAGCGGGATTACAATTGGACGGAGGCGAATTGCGATCAGTTGTGGAGCGATGTTGTCCGCATCGCCTCGGACACGACAAGTCGCCGCCACTTTCTCGGGTCACTGGTTTACGTGTCAACGGACGACGCCAGTCCGACGTTCACGCGATGGCTGCTCGTCGATGGACAGCAGCGACTGACCACGCTTACACTGCTTGTGGCCGCGCTGAGAGATCACATCGCGGATAGCGGCTGGACAGGGTCGGATGATGGACCCACCGTCGACAAGTTGGATGCCTACTTCCTCAAGAATGCCCTGGAGGATAGAGAGCGTCGTTACAAACTCATTCTCCGGAGACACGACCACGAAACACTCCGAGCTCTGCTCGATCGAACTGAGCCTCCTCAGAATGCCTCGGAACACATCCGTGACAACTACGATCTGTTCCGGGAACGATTGCAGGATGCGGACCCCGAGGCCGTCTATCGGGGCATCGGGCGACTAGTCGTCGTCGACGTCACGTTGGATCGGATAACAGATGATCCGCAGCTCATCTTCGAGAGCTTGAACTCGACGGGGTTGGACCTGAGCCAGTCCGATCTCATCCGGAATTTCATCCTTATGCGGCTCCCTGAAAAGGAGCAGACGCGGCTCTATGAAACCTACTGGAGTAAGATCGAGACCCTGTTTCGCGGCTCCGAGCGGACCTTCGACACGTTCGTTCGCGACTACATCGCGCTACGCACTCGGCCCAGCAAGCAGGAAAGGGCCGACGAGATCTACTTCTCCTTTCGACGGGAATTCGGTTCGATCGGTACTGATCCCGGTCGGCTCGACGCGTTTCTCAACGGGGTCTGGCGCAAACGCTTTGGTCGAGAAGTGAGAGAACGGGGTCGCGGA
>JBDTSC010000058.1:0-13576 GCA_039931375.1 Ardenticatenales bacterium | reverse complement strand
CCCATTCCCCATCCTCCCGCCCCGCCGACGCATGCTTCGCCCTAACGCCCGCCTCCCACAAACCGCCTCCCACAAACCGCCGCATCACCGCCGCCCGCCGCCCCCCCAATTTGACCCCGCCTCACCCCGCGCCGACCATTCCCCCATGGCCGCCCCCAACGACCGACCGCCGATCGACCCGAACGCCGTCACCGGCCCGGTGCGGCTGCCCGGCGCGGTGCCGGCGGGCGGGGCGCCGCCAGGCGGCGGGCCGGCGCTGAACGCCGCGCCCGCGCCCCGAAGCGACGGCCTGACGGACGCGGACGTCGCGCTCCACCTGCTCGGGACCGAGATGTTCGAGCTGGTCGAACCGCAGGTGTTGCGCGGGCTGGCGCCCCTCTTTCGGGCGACCCATGTGCGCGCGGGCGAGGTGATCGCGCGGCAGGGCGTCATCGACACGACCCTGTGGGTCCTCATCGACGGGGCGCTGCGGCTCGAGCGCGTCGCGGCGGATGGCGCGGTGGAGGCGACCGGGCACCGCGCGTACGGCGCCGTCGTCGGCATCCGCGGTGTGTTCACCGATGTGCCGCGGCCGAACTCCGTCGTGGCCGAGAGCGACGCCTGGCTGTTGGCGGCGGACCGCGACGCGCTGCTGCGGGCGCTCCGCGCCGACCCCGAGACGTTCGACCTCCTCGTGCTGCCCGATGCCGCGCGCGCGAACATCGAGGTGGGGCGGGAGGAGGCGTCGGGGGAGGGGGAGTATGAGGTCACGGTCTATCGGCGGCATCCGCTCGCTCTCGCGATCGGCATGGCGCCGCCCATCGGGCTTGTGATCGCGCTCGTGGTCGTCGGCGCGGGCATGTCCGCGACGGTGCCGCCGCCGGCGGTGGTCGCCGCGTTCGCGGTGGCCGGGATCGCGGTGCCGGCGGTCTGGGCGTGGTGGGCGTGGTTGAACTGGGTCGAGGACCGCCTGATCGTCACGAACCAGCGCGTCGTCATGATCGAGACGCGGCCGTTCATCGCCGCCGATCGGCGCGAGGCGCTCATGGCGCGCATCCAGGACGTGCAGGCCAAGACGCCCTCCTTGATCGCCCGCCTGTTCGATTACGGCACGATCACGATCAACACCGCGTCCAGCTCCGGCAAGATCGTCTGGCACATGGCCGGCCGCCCGGATGCGCTCCGCAAGGAGGTGTTCGACCAGATGAACCGCGCCCGCGAACGGGCGCAGGCCGAACGGCGGACGTGGATGGAGGGCCAGCTGCGGCGCGCGATCGGCGACGGGCGGCTGCCGGGGGGCGCGGCGGCGCCCGGGGACAGTGCGGTCGCGGCGCAGAGCGTGAAGCGGCCGGGCGGCGGTGTGTCCCGCGGCGGCGTGTCCCGCGGCGGCGCGCGGCCGAACGTCCTCGTGCGCGCGGCGTTCTACTTTCTCCCGCGTGCGCAGGAGCGACAGGGCGGCACCTACATCTGGCGCAAGCATTGGTGGATCCTGCTGCGCGCGACGATCGTGCCGCTGGCGCTCGCGGCGCCGGCCACATGGCTGGCGGCGGTGGGCGTCGCCGGCGCCGGCGTCGGGGCGACGCGGGCGGCGGCGGCGGTGTGCGTGGCGCTGTACCTCTGGCTGTGGTGGCGCTACGAGGATTGGCGCAACGACCAGTACATCCTGACGGACAACCACATCATCGACATCGAGGCGCTGCCGCTCGGCTTGCTCAAGGACCAGCGACAGGCGTCGCTCGATGCCGTGCAGGACGTGCGCTACAACATCCCCAACCCGCTGGCCATGATCCTGCGCTACGGCACGGTGACGATCCAGACCGCGGCGGACACCGGCAACTTCACGTTCACGGACGTGGCGAATCCGGCGCGGGTGCAGAGCTTGATCTTCGAGCGGATCAACCAGCGCCGTGCGCGCCTCGAGGCGGAGGCGGAGCAGAAGCGGGCGGACGAGATGGTCCAGTGGCTGTCGACGTACCACGTCATCACGGGCGACGACGGGGGCGCGGCGCGCGCTCCGTGACGGTTCGGCTCGATTGGCCGTGACCGCAACGCCCCTGGCTGCGTCAATCACTTCCGTACAACCGCCCCCTCTTGGCGCAAGAACGTCGGTGCGCCATCGCCCCCGCCCTCAAGCGTTTCGCACGCGCCGTTACCTTCTTGTTAAGAAGGGGCTTGCAATCCCCCTCGCCATCGGTTACAATGACCTTAACTGAATGGGTACCACGCATCCGGCGCCTGGCATTGTTGCGCCTGCGCCGGATCGCCGACCACGCGGCTGGCTTCGCCGATCCGAGTGGTCGTTGGTGTGTCGTCGGCGTTCGAGGTCCTGCCCCGATCCGTCCCCCCCAGGGCCAGACGGGCTTTCGTCCGAAAATCCGGAGGAGCCACAGATGAGTCAGTCCCGCACGCAGATCTTCCGTCTGGCCGATGACCGCGCGACCGGCGCGCGGCGGCACCACGCGGCCGTTTGGCGCGCCTGTGTGGCCGTCACGCTGGCGATGGCCGGCGGCCTCGGCTTCGGCGCCGGCATGGCGGGCGCCGCCCCGTCGGCCGCACCGGCCGCCGCCCCCGCCGCCGCCCCGGCGGCCGACATCACGCAAAGCCTCGACACGCTGCGCCTGTACGGCTACACCACGGTGTGCAACGGCTGCATCGTCGGCCAGGGCAACCGGCCGGCGACGGCGGGGTCGAACAACGTGGTCGACCCCAACACGGGGCGGGTGCCGGAAGATCCGCCATACACGGACCCGACCGGGCCGTTCAACCCGCTCTCGCCCGAGGCGCCCGAGTTCGACTACGTCACGTGGGATCCGGCCTGGATCTCGGAGCGGCTGAACGAACCGGCGTTCCGGGCCCAGTGGAACTGCCTGCGCTCAGCGGACGAGGTGTCGCGCGACGCGAACATTCGGGCCTCCGGGATCAACGGATCCGAGAAGGTGTGGCTCCGCCACTGGTACGAACCCACCCACTTGGACAAGGACCTCAACGCCGACGACTGCCTGACGGACAGCAACAACAACGGCGTGGCGGACGCCGCGCTCAACCCGACCCCGTCCAACCAGGACGAGTGGTATCCGGCGATCATGACCGAGACGACGTACCAGCTGCTGGACAACGATCTCCCGGTCGCGCATCCCGATCCGAACCGCCTGGACGACAGCGCGCCGCGCCCGCTGTGCGGCCGCGCCGGCCAGACGCGCTTCGTCTTCCCGATCGGCACGTCCCTGGCCGAGACCGATCCGAACGGCCCGCTGGTCGGGCGCGGCCTCACCAGCTTGGACGCCGACTTCGACGGCGTGAACGACATGGTCAACGTCGGCAGCGAGATCACGCTGGCGGGCGACACGGGCATCAGCGTCGACTTCGACGGTGACGGCGTGCTGGATGACGTGAACACGGACGGCGTGCCTTTGTCGTGCGACGAGATGGTCGTGCTCACGACGGACTCGACGACGATCCACAGCGGCAGCACGATCCAATTCCTCGATCACTTCGTGCGCGTGCGCAGCGTGTCGGCCCAGGCCGCGGTGCTCGAGGTCTGGTACAACGGTGACCTCCGGCCGCGCCTCGTGCAGACCCGCTCGGTCGGCGTGAACGGCATGGCCCTGGCGGCCGACGTCGGTCCGCTGCAGGTGGTTCAGCCGAACGCGAACCTGCTCGGGCAGATCCCGACCGGGCCGTTCTTTGTGTACGTCCAGGGCACGGACGCCGGCGACGGCACCGTGACCGTCGTGCTCGGCCGCGCGCTCGGCGCGCCGTGCGCCTCGATGGAGCGCACGCCGAACGTCGCGAACCGCTCCGTCGGCGGCCCCTGGTTCCTCAAGCGCTTCTACGTGGACGGGCACGAGTACAACGTCGTGGCGATCATGACGTGCGCGACGGACTCGATCCAGTACATCACGCTGCGCTCGCCGCTGCCCAAGGTGGACGTGACGATCGAGCAGCACTCGGTGCGCCTCGAGGGGTACGGCGTCCAGGAGCCCCTGGTGCTGCCCCCGCCGTTCAACCACGAGCACACGATCCTCGAGGACATCGTCGACTTCAAGGGCTTCGACCTCTGCCCGATCCTGCCGGGCGACGACGAGGTGCCGCGCCCCGAGATCCTCTACATGGGCGGGCCGATGGGCCCGATGCCGCCGGTCCTGGCCGAGGGCGACCCGCTGGTCTACACCGGCCGCGACCCGGAGCGCGCCGTCGGCCCGTACGACAACTACTTCGCCAGCCACTGGTTCTACACCGAGGAGGAGGGCTACGAGCCCTTCATCGGCCAGATCCGCGAGAAGTACGGTGCCCTGAACACCGCGCCGGGCGTGACGCTGCCGCCGAACGTGCCGGACAGCTTCTTCTACAACGAGCAGGTCTTCACCCAGCCCTGGCGCTACACCGAGTTCGTGATGCCCGACCAGGCCGCCTCGCCCGCCGTCGGCAACACGCCCTCGTGCGACCCGGACAACTACCTGGTGACGACCGGCTTCACGAACGACACCGCGCGCTGGCGCCTGTGGCGCATGCCGGACGGCTCGGTGCCCGCCAAGCAGCCGCCGACGCCGCCGGACCTGGTGGTGGACAACACCGTGTTCGACCCGGCCACGGGCACCTACGGCTCGCCGCGCCGCGTCACGTTCATCCACGACCCGGACGACCACAAGGGCAAGCTGGTCGCCAACAACGACGGTCTCCGTCTCTACGGCGGCTTCCCGGTCTGCGACGAGCTGGCCTGCAACGGCATCGTCAGCCGCCCGTCAATCCTGCACGGCGCCGGTGACACCGCGGTGGCCACGGACCCGACGTCCGGTCTGGCGGCGTACCCGGTCGAGGTGCTGCCCTACACGGACCCGTTCGCGCCCTTCAACCCGCAGCACCCGCACGCCCCGCGCACGGACTCGCTGACGTTCAACCCGGCCTACATGGACGAGTTCCGCAACTTCAACGAGGCGCTCCGCGGGCTGTACCAGCAGATCTCGAACGGCGCCCAGAACGGGCGTGAGAAGGTGTACCACCGCGAGTGGTACCAGCCCGACTGGGTCGACAAGCTGCGCTTCACGACGGACTGCCAGCGCGACCTGAAGTTCCCGGCCATCGTCCAGGAGTTCAGCTACCTGATGATGGACACGACGGACAACCCGATCGGCGTGCCGCCGGGCTCCAGCCGGATCGCGTTCCCGGTCGGCTCGCGCGCCTCGGAGCTGCCCGCGCCGAACCCGAACGGCACGCTGCCGGCGGGCGGCCAGTTCGGCTACGGCCTGACGACGTTCGACGCGAACTTCGACCGCGTGGACGACGCCGCGAACATCCACTCCGAGCAGACGATCAACCAGTACCTCGACCAGCAGTGGCAGTCGAACCGCCCGACGGTGCCCGGCTTCCCGGTGCCCGTCCTGGCGGGCCCGGTGCTCGACTTCGACGGCGACGGCGTGAACGACGCGCTCGACGCGGACTGCCAGGCGCTGAACGGCAACGAGATGGTCGTGTTCGCGGTCCAGAGCATCACGCTCGACCTCGACCCGAACACGCCCGAGGGCAACAACGCCCAGTTCCTGGACTACCTGATCGACCTCTCCAACGTCACGCCGAACACGCGTGCCCAGTTCCGCGTATTCTTCACCGGCGGCAACCCGGCGAACGCGCGGCCCGAGGCCGTCGGCGGCATCCGCACGCTGGACATCGGCGACGCGATGCTCGTCGACCGGTTCCAGGACCGCGTGACGATCGTCCACCCCGGCCAGACGAACACATCCACGGACGGCGCCTGGTTCGCCTTTGTCGAGGATGTCGCGCCGTCCGGTGACCGCGTCACCGTGACCGTCGGTCGCGCCCTCGGCGGCAGCCACTCGGCGATCGACAACGGCAACGGCGGGCACGACCTGTTGGCGGGCGACCCGTGGTACCTCAAGCGCTTCTACGTCGACGGCCACGAGTACAACGTCGTGGCGCTCGGGACGCAGAACAGCGGCGCCGCCGGGCTGTGCAACGACACCTTCTCGTTCATCACGATCCGCACCCCCGTGCCGAAGGGCAACTTCATCAACCCGCAGGACTCCCTGTTCTACCAGGGCTACTTCCTGAACGGCCTGCCGCCGCAGATGTCCGTCCTGCCGCCCTTCAACGCGCCCCATACCGTCGCGCTGGACATCGACCGCCTCGCGCCGATCGACTTCGCCTTCCAGAACGGCTACCTGAGCTGCGTCGGCGAGTTGGCCCCGGCCGATCCGCTGGCCGAGACGATCCTCGAGGAGACGGACGAGACGCGGCTGCACACCGAGCTGCGCGAGACCTTCGCGCCGGCGGTGCAAGGCCAGACGACGCGCGACGGCTGGAACACCCACCAGCTGATGATCACGCCGTCGACCTACACGACGATCAAGGTGCCCGACGGCCAGAAGTACCTGCTGACCCTCGGCTGGACGTCGCCCGTCTCCAAGCTGGCCTTCTACGGCTGCACCCGCGAGGATCCGGGCCCCTTCTTCCCGGGCCCGGGCGCGAACGAGTTCAACCCACCGTCGCTCACCCACAACATGATCAGCGCCGCGGGCGACACCTGGGCGCCGCCGCTCGGGATCATCCCGCCGGCGAACAACGTGAACCCGCCGCAGGTGCACATCTTCGACGATGAGCACAACGTCACGGTGCCGTACTTCGACGGCGCCTGCCCGCTCGGCCAGCCGACCCGCGTCAAGGTCTTCTACGACCCGACGGACACGGACGACATGTACGTGAACACCCGGGACGTGACGGTGCCGGTCGACCTAGCGGACCTGGCGATCACGAAGCAGGCCTCGACGGCGAACCCGGTGGCCGGCGGCCAGCTGATCTACACGATCTCCGTCAAGAACAACGGTCCGGACCCGGTCACGGACGTGACGGTCCGCGATGTGTTGCCGGCTGGCGTGACGTACGTCTCCGACACGGACGGCTGCGTCCAGGGGCCCGTCGGCACGCTGACGTGCACGTTCGGGGCGATCGCCGTCGGGCAGACCCGCTCGTTCACGGTAACCGTCGCGCTGGACATGCAGCTGGCGGTCGGCACCGTCCTGCTCAACACGGCGACCGTCTCCTCGACGAGCACGCTGGACACGAACCTGGCGAACAACACGGCCTCCGTCTCGGTCACGACGACGCGCACCGCGGACCTGGCGATCGCCAAGAGCGCGTCCGTGGTGACGCCGCGGCCGGGCGATCAGGTGGTCTTCCAGATCCTCGTGACGAACAACGGCCCGTCGGACGCCCAGAACGTCCACGTCATCGACACGCTGCCCGGCGGGCTGATCTACGTCACGTCCAACGGCAGCTGCGTGCAGGCGCCGCCGGGCACGATCGACTGCTCGCTCGGCGCGATCGCCGCCGGCAGCTCGGCCGCCGTGGCGATCACCGTGCAGGTCGCGCCCGGCGCACAAGCCGGCACGATCCTCACGAACACGGCGGTCGTCCAGTCGACGACGCCGGATCCGACGTCGGGCAACAACCAGGCGCAGGCGGCCGTCATCGTGTCGGCTTCCGCGGACCTGCAGCTGCAGAAGACGGCTTCGGCCGGACCGTATATCGCGGGCGGGAACGTGACGTTCTCGCTGACGGCGACGAACAACGGCCCGAGCGGCGTGCCGAACGCTCTGATCACGGACGTTCTGCCGGCTGGCATGACGTACGTCTCGGACGACGGCGGCTGCGTGCAGGCGCCCCCTGGCACGCTCACGTGCAGCCTGGGCAGCCTGGCGTCTGGCGCGTCGAAGACGATCCACATCGTCGCCAAGATCAACGCCGACATCGCGCCCGGCGTCGGCCTGGCCAACTCGGCCAGCGTCGCCGCCGCGGGCATTACGGACCCGAACCCGGCGAACAACACGTCGTCGGCGACGGTGATCGCCGTCACGAGCGCCGACCTGCGCATCACCAAGTCGGCGCCGCCCAGCGTCGTCGCCGGCGGCGCGCTGGTGTACTCGATCTCGGTGCTCAACGCCGGGCCGTCGAACGCCGTCAACGTCGTCGTCGTCGATTCGCTGCCGGCCGGGGTGACGTACGTCTCCGACACGGACGGCTGCGTCCAGGCGCCGCCCGGCACGCTGACGTGCACGCTCGGCGACATCGCCGCCGGCGCGACCCGGAACTTCACGATCACGACGTCCGTCGGCGGGTTGGCCCAGGGCACGCAGCTGGTCAACGTCGTCACGGTCGACAGCGACACCCCCGATCCGGACGACGGCAACAACAGCGCCACCGCGGCATCGACGGTCGGCGGCGCCTCGTCCGCTGACCTCTCGCTCACCAAGACCGGGCCGTCCACGGCGCAGGCCGGCAACACCGTCAACTACGCCCTGAACGTCAGCAACGCCGGCCCGAGCACCGCGACCGGGGTGACGATCATCGACACCCTGCCGGCCGGCACGACGTTCGTAAGCAGCGCGCCGGCGGTGTGCAGCCTGAACCCGCCTGCATCGCAAACGCTGCAGTGCGCGCTCGGCAACATCGCCTCCGGCGGGTCGTCGGGCGTCATCGTGACGGTCCAGACCACGGTGGGGCAGGCCGGCACCTCGATCACGAACACGGCGACGACGTCGTCGTCGACCGCCGACCCGAACGGCGCCAACAACGGCGCGTCGGCGGCGACGACGTTGACCGCGCCGAGCGGGTCTTCGGCCGACCTGGCGCTCACGAAGACCGCCCCGGCGCAGATCCTGGCCGGGCAGCAGCTGGTCTACGTGTTGACCGTGACGAACAACGGCCCGGGCACGGCGAACAACCTCCTGGTGAGCGACGTTCTCCCGTCCGGCACGACGTTCGTGTCCACGACGAACGGCAACGGCTGCAGCTCGGGCGGCGGCGGGACGCGGCTGTGCGCGATCGGCAGCCTGCCGTCGGGCCAGAGCTTCCAGTTCAACATCATCGTCATGGTCGACGCGGGCGTTCCGGCGGGCACGCAGCTGCTGAACAGCGCCTCGGTCTCGGCCGCCACGGTCGATCCGACGCCGGGCAACAACACCGCCACGGCGACGACGACGGTCACGGGCGCGGGCCAAGGCGCGGACCTGAAGATCACCAAGACGTCTCCGACGATCACGGTGACGCCGGGCACGATGCACACCTTCAACCTGCTGGTCGAGAACCTCGGCCCGGCGAACGCGCCGTTCGTCATCGTGACGGACAACCTGCCGGCGGGCATGAACTACCTGAGCGACACGTCCGGCCCGGGGGCGACCTCGGCTTGCGTCGAGGCGCCCGTCAAGACGCTCACGTGCAACATCGGCGCGCTGAACAACGGCCAGTCGCGCCTGTTCACGATCACGGTCCTGATCAGCGCCAACGTCCCGAACGGCGCGCAGCTGACGAACGAGGCCGGCGTCGCGCACGGCGGCTCGCTGGCCCTCCATGCTGAGAGCGCGTCCCCGGATCGCGTCGAGACCCTCGAGGATCCGAACCCTTCCAACAACAACGACAGCGCCACCGTGAACGCGATCCGCAGCGCCGACATCAGCGTCGACAAGGACACGGTGAACGTGCAGCCGGCGCCCGGGGCGCAGGTCACGTTCACGATCCTGGTGAAGAACAGCGGCCCGTCCGACGCGGCCACCGTCACGCTCATCGACACGCTGCCCAGCGGCATGACGTACGTCTCCGACAGCGCGACGTGCGGCGCGGCGGCGCTCGCGGCCGGCTGCAACATCGGCCCGCTGACGGCTTCGCAGACCAAGGCGGTGACCGTCGTCGCCCAGGTGTCCGCGAACGCCCAGCCGGGCACGGTGCTGACGAACAACGCCAGCGCTACGTCGACCGAGCCGGACCCGGATTCGTCGGACAACGCGGACAGCGCGTTCGTCATCGTCACGCAGGCCGCGAACGAGGCGGATATGGCGATCGACAAGACGGCGTCCGATCCGTCGCCGCTGGCCGGTGAGGCGATCACGTTTGACCTCAAGGTCACGAACAACGGCCCGGCGATCGCGCAGAGCGTTGTGGTGCAGGACGTGTTGCCGGCGCAGGTGACGCCCGGCGTGCTGCCGGCCGCGTGCAGCCTGGCGGCCAGCACGGTGACGTGCAACCTGGGCAACATCGCCAACGGCACGACCGTGGTCATCCAGATCCCGGTCACGGTGGGCGCCGGCCTCGCGCCGGGCACGCAGTTCGACAACACGGCCACCGTCAGCAGCGGCACGCCGGATCCGCAGCCCGCCAACAACAGCGACACGATCGGGCTGGTCGTCGAGACGCCGAGCTCGAACGTCGACCTGTCGATCACCAAGACGGCCGCCGACCCGCAGCCGGTCGCCGGCACGACGCTGCAGTACACGCTCGTGCTCAAGAACCTCGGGCCGGGCACGGCGGACAACGTCGTCGTGACCGACAACCTGCCGGCCGCCGCCAGCCTCGTCGACAACGACGGCGGTTGCACGGCCGCGGGGCAGGTGCTCACGTGCACCATCGGCACGTTCCCGGACGATACGACGAAGACGATCCACATCAACGTCCTGATCCCGGCTTCGGCGACCCAGGGCCAGCAGTTCATCAACAGCGCCTCGATCGCGACGTCGTCGCCGGACACGAACCCGAACAACAACCAGGCGAACAACACCGTCACCGCGCGGCGCGTCGCCGATCTGCGGATCGACAAGACGGCCAGCCCGATTACGGTGCAGGCGGGCGGCCAGGTCGTGTTCAGCCTCCAGATCGACAACGTCGGACCGTCGAACGCCGGGCCGGTGACGGTCACGGACACGCTGCCGCCGGGCCTGACGCACGTCAGCAACACGGGCGGCTGCGCCGTCAGCGGCCAGACGCTCACCTGCACGATCCCGTCCATCGCGGCGGGCGGCTTCGCCAGCTTCCAGATCACGGCCAGCGTGGCCGCCGGCGTGACCGGCACCGTGTCGAACTCCGCCTCGGTCAGCGCGGCGGCGCAGGACCCGGCGCCGGCGAACAACACGGACTCGGTCACGGTGACGATCACGGCGGTGCTCAGCGCCGACGTCAAGATCGCGAAGACCGTGAACGGCACGACGCCGTCGCAGCAGGGCGGGCTGGTGACGTACGACTTCGTCGTCGTCAACCAGGGCCCCGGCGCGGCGCAGAACGTGGTCGTGACGGACCAGCTGCCGAGCCAGGTGACGCACAAGAGCAACACCGCCGGCTGTCAGGCCAGCGGGCAGACGGTGACGTGCAACCTCGGGACGATCAACAGCGGCCAGACGCGCACGTTCCAGATCACGGTCCAGGTGGGCGCGGCGGTGTCGCCCGGGACGCTCGTGACGAACACGGGCACGGTCTCCTCGACGACGCCCGACCCGAGCGCGGGGAACAACACCTCGACCACGTCGTTCATCGTCACGGCCGCCCCGGCGCCGCCGCTGAACGCCACGTGCAGCCTGCTGCCCGGCGGGGCGGAGCTCAAGGTGACGTGGGTCGACAACTCGACGTTCGAGACCGAGTTCCAGATCGAGGTCAGCTTCAACGGCTCCGCGTTCATCCCGCTGGCGACGGTCCCGAGCACGACGCAGGTCGGCACGGGCACGAGCTATGCGTACGAGTCGCCGACGCTGCTGGCCAGCACGGACTACAAGTTCCGCGTCACCGCGCGCGACGCCGTGACCGGCCAGGCGTCGGGCGCCAGCGTCCCGACGGGCGGCTGCACGACGTCGTCCCAGCCGACGGCGAAGACGAGCTGCGTGCGCGGGTACATGAACCTGCAGGGCCGCAGCAACCATTCGGGCGCCGTCGTCTACGTGGATGGCGTGCCGGCAGGCATCTCGGGCGCCAACGGCTACTTCAGCATCTGCGGCGTGCCGAAGGGCGAGCACCGCATGAGCGCGGACGCCGCGTGCTACCTGGGCGCCGACCAGTCGTTCCGCGTGACGGGCGGCCAGAACCTGGACCTGCCGTTCACGGCGCTGCCCGGCGGCGACACGGACAACAACGCCGCGATCAACCTGTTCGACCTGGTGCGAGTGGGGGCGAACTACCGCACGTCGCCGCCGTCGGACGTGCGCGCCGACTGCAACGCGGACCAGGAGGTCAACCTGTTCGACCTCGTGCTGGTCGGCACGAACTACGGCGAGACCGGCTCGGTGCCGTTCGGCTACAACGGCCAGGCGAACGCGGCCGCGTTCTTCAGCGGACCGGTGAGCCCGGCCACGAAGAGCGCCGTGGCCAAGGCGCTGGCGGGCGTGCTGCCGGCGCCGGCGCTGCGGGTCACCGGCCTGCCCGAGGGCGCGCCGGCCGTGCGGCCGGACGGTCCGACGGACGTCACGCTGGCCGTGCGGACGCTCGACAGCGACACCGTCGCGGTCGACGTCGTGGCCACGGGCGTCTGGAACATGTACGGCGCGGACATCGCCGTGAAGTTCGATCCGGCCAAGGTCAAGGTCATCGACTCGATCGAGGGCGCCGGCGTCCAGGTCAAGCCGGGTGATGCGTGGCAGCGGGACGGACAGTCGTTCACGGCCGTCAACTCGGTCAACCCGTCCGGCACGATCCGCTTCGTGGCCGCCCGCATGCGGCCGGCGAAGGCGATCTACGGCGACGTCGTGCTCTTCACGATCGAGTTCGAGGTCCTCAAGGACACGGCGGACTCCGCCTGGACGGTCGACAGCGCGCTGCTGGCCGACCCGGCCGGGCAGGCGATCGGAACGCGGGTGAACGGGAAAACGATCGAGGCGCTCATCGACCGGAACGCGTTCGTGGGCAAGGCGGTGCTGCCGGCGCTGTTCAAGGGGTTCGAAGTACGGTAGCGGCCCGCTAGGTCATCGCATCCAGCGCGCCGTGGCCGAACACCAATTATGAGAAGTACGGAAAAATAACATAAGCGCGCCCGTTCCCAATGGGCATGCTGGTGCGTTAAACGCTGCATGGCCCCGTACGGGGCCCGCTTCGTCGTCCACTTAATCCCTGGCGTCCCGCCGTACATCCGAATCGCGACCGTCCTCGTCCCCTTCCGCCCTCTCGCCGCGTCCCCATCCGCGGCCGATTGTGCGGCGAGGCGGTGCGCGCCCCCAACAGAGATGGAATCACACCTTGAATCGTAGACCCCAAACGTCATGCGAGGCCCCGACGCGGGCGCGCACCGTGTTCGTCGCGGCGGCCTCGACCGCCCAATCCGTCGCGGCGCGGGGGCGCGCGATCGTGCGTCGGGTCACCCCGCGGCGGCGGGCCGCCCTGGTGATCCTCATGGCGGCCGCGGCGCTTGGCCGTAACGGGGGCCCGACGTCTCCGGTGTCCGCGCACAACCTCCAGACGCGGATGGTGTACGCGTTCCTCGACCCGGCCACGCAGACGCTCCTGGACAACCGCATCAGCGGCGGCTGGGTGCCGGGCACGCCGATCCTGCAGGTGAACGACGAGGTCGGGCTGATCGTCAAGGTCGTGCCGCGGGACGGCACGACGACGGGCGTCGGCGGCCACATCGACGTCTATGTGCCCAACGGCGTCCAGGTCTCCGATACCGCGTACCTGCTGCCCGACGGCGTGGGCGGCTATGACCGGGTGCCGATGAAGGGGCAGTCGCCCATCGCCATCGGCGACGGGCCGATCGGCGCCAAGGTCACATCGCAGCTCATCGGCCTGCCTGCCGTCGGCCCCAACGTGCTCGGCGTGACGGAGAACCCGGTCGTTTCCG
>JBDTSC010000057.1:0-13668 GCA_039931375.1 Ardenticatenales bacterium | reverse complement strand
GCGTGGGCCGCCGGCTGGCGTACTTGGCTGGCCGCGACGCGGCGCGCCGCGCGTTACTTCTTGGCGGTGGGCGCCGGGCAGTTCTCGGCCGTGAGATGCGAGTACACGCCCATACGATTGCCGACCGCTGGGTCGTTGATCATGAACACGGCACGATCCGCCGCCGTGGCGCCGAAGATCGGCTGCGCGAGCACCCCCACCTTGGCGGGATAGCGCTCCGTCAACGGCCGGAACGTGGCCTTGCCCAGGTCCCCTTCCTTGATCGTGAAGCGGAACAGCTGCTTCTCCCAGTTGAACAGCAGCACGTCATCGCCCACCAAGGTCAGGAACGCCGGTACGGTCCGCAAGTTCACGGGCCGCTCAATCAGTCCGACGCCGCCGATCGTCTTGCCGTCCTTGGCCGCCGTGTAGCGGCGGATGGACGTGTTGCCGAACGTCTCGGTACCGCTCGTCTCCGTCGTCGCGATGTACAGCGACTGACCGTCCTGGGCCCACGCGGACTGCGGCTGCGTCGTGTCCTCGAAGCGATGGATCAGCGTCGGCTTGCCCGTCGCCGGGTCCAGGATCTGCACCGCCCAGCCGCCGACGCCGACCGGCGTGGCGTACGCGATGTGCGCGGAATCGGGCGACCAGACCAGCTGCGCGCCGTTCGCCGTGATGGCAGGCTGGCGGTCGACGCCGATGTTCAGCAACGGCACCGGTAGGTCGTTGGTCACCGTGATCGCGTTCTCTTTGCCCAGGCTGTACACCCGCACCTGGCCGGCGTCGATGTCGAAGACCCGCACCTCGCCCATGTCGCCGACGATCGCCGCGACGCTCTTTCCGTCCGGCGCGAGGCTGAAGCCTTGGATCGCCTCGTCGTTCACGTCATCGTTGACCTTGATCGGGGCCAGGCCGCCGCCCTCGCCCGGCCGTAGGCTGGCGGCGCCGCCGGGGGGCACGGCGCCGTAGTACAGCGTGCTGAGCCCGCCGGTCAGATCCTTGCGCGAAACGCCGATGACGATCCGGTTGCCGTCCGCGCTGACCTGCAGCTGCTCGATCTTCTCGGCGATCCGGATCTCGCGCACGGGCGTCGGCCGCGCCGGATCGAGCGTTGCGTACGCAGCGATCGTGAACTCCGAGTCCCACGTCGAGGCGAGCGGACGCAGTCGCTGGGTGGCCACGTCGAGCTCGTAGACGGCGCGGCTGCTCGAAGTCCATGCGTCCTTGTTCACGTTGCTCGGCAGCTCGTTGGAGATGTAGAAGTCGCGCTTGCCGTCGGCGGTCGAAGCGACGGAGCTTACGCCGCGCCCATAGCTCTCGAGGCATGGGGCGTACTGCGAGGGCGCGACCACTTCGGGCTCGCCCTTATTGCCGCCGCCGGTCAAATTGGACCAGGTGTCGCATCCGCTGATGCTGAGCGCGAGTCCTGCCATGGACGCGAGCGCCGCGATCCGGACCGAAAGGGCCGTCTGCGTCAAGGCCATTCGCTGCTCTCCTCCTACGTGCACGTGACGTGATCACTGAAAACGGCGCAAAAGCGCCCAAGCGAGTTCCGGGCCACCGATACGACGGTGGCCCGGTGGAAGGCGCGCCGCGCTCCTCGCGAACGAGGTCGCCTTCGATCATTCCCCCGGCGCGCAAGTGTACCCAACTGTAGCCGACACTTCCTTGACTGGAACCGGACGAACAGCTGACAAACATCGCCCGCCTGCGCGCCGCGGCAGCCTTATCTTTGCCATTCGCGCCGGTCTGTCAAGCCGGTGGCCCGAATCGGCGCCCCGCGCGTCGCCCGCCGTTCCGGGGCAAGGGGCGGCGGCGGGCGTATAATGCCGCCTTGGCCGCGCCCCTTCGCGCGGCCCATTCGGACGCGGCGACGCGGATGCGATCGCGGGGGATGGGGGCGCGGGTGACGATACGAAACGACGCTTCGCGCGGCGGGGCTCTCGACGCCGTGGTGGACGGTCCCCCGATCGTCGCGGCGCCGGACGTCCGGCTGGACCGTGACCTGCTCGCGCTCATCCGGCCGCGCCTGGCTACGCTCGGGCTGGCGATCGTCGTGCTCTCCTACGTGATCGCGCGGCCCGAGGACGCGGATGTGCGACGGTTCGTCGTGCTCCTCATCGGCAGCGCGCTCGCGCTGTGCGGGTCCAGCGTACTGAACCAGGTCGTGGAGTGGCGCCGCGACGCCCTGATGCGGCGCACGGCCAACCGCCCGATCGCCACCGGTCGGATCAGCCCGTGGGCCGGCGGGATGTACGGCGGGGTGCTGGCGGCGGCCGGCGTGACGCTGTTGTGGGGCGTCGAGCCGCTCGCGGCGTGGGCGGCCGTCGGGGGCATCCTCAGCTACGTCGGCGTCTACACGCCGCTCAAAGTGCGCACGCCCCTGGCCACGATCGTCGGCGCGGCGCCGGGTGCGTTGCCGGTACTCATGGGCTGGGCTGTCGCCCGCGGGCGGATCGACCTGGCCGGCTGGACGCTGTTTGCGATCCTCTTCATCTGGCAGCTGCCGCACTTCCTGGCGATCGCCTGGATGTACCGCGCGGACTACGTGCGGGCCGGCTTTCGCATCCTGCCCGAGGGTGACGACGAGGGGCGCTTCGTGGCGCGGCAGATCGTCTCGTCCACCACGGCGCTCGTCTTCGCCAGCCTCCTGCCGCTGACGGTCGGCATGGTGACCCCGCTATACGCCGTCGTCGCCAGCGGCCTTGGCGCGGCGTTCCTGGCGGCCACGATCGCCTTCGCTCGGGACCGGTCCGGGCGCAACGCGCGGCGGGTGTTGAAGGCATCCGTGATCTACCTGCCGCTGCTGTTCGCGGCGCTCGCCCTGCTCCGTGTCTGAAGCGCGATGGCCTAGGACCTTCCGGGGCGCAGACGGGCCGGGCGCCGCGTAGTTCCGGGCGGCCGCAAAGGCGGCAGCCATGGCCCAAGGCCTCCCGCCGGCCGGCTCCAGCCGCCGGCTCTCGCCCCCGTCATCACACGATCAACTGAAACCCATGGCCCCGGTGCACCGCGATGATCGGGATGCCCGGCGCCGCCTTCGACAAGCGGGACCGGACGCGGCGCACAAGCCCGTCGATCGCGAGATCGGACACGCCGGTGGTGAAGTCCGGGTAACAGTGGCCGCAGACCTCATCGCGCGTGAAGATTCGCCCGGGCTCGCTGGAGAGCAGCTCGAGCAGACGGTACTGTTGCACGGTCAGCGGCGGTTCGACGATCTGTCCGTTCACGTACACCCTACGCGAGGCGGCGTCGATGCGCAGGCGGGTGTGCTGGACTTCGGCGTTGGACGTCGCGTCGCCGTCCATGAAGGCAAAGCGGTAGTGCGGCGGGATGTCGAACGTATCGCCGTCGCGCAAACGGGTGGCCCGGACGATCGCGTTGCCGTTCAAGCGGACGCCGTTGCGGCTGTCAAGGTCGATGAGGATCCAGCGCTCGCCCTCCTGCCGGATGACGGCGTGCCGCCGCGACACCTCGCGGTCGCCCAGCACGATGTCGCAGCCGGCGGAGCGGCCGATCGTCGTGCTGCCGGGATCGAGCGCCCACCGGGCGCCGGTCTGCCCCGGCCGATCCTGCAAGATCAACAGCGCCCGTGTCGCCATCCCCAGCCTGCCTCGCGTCGTGTCGGCGTTCGGTCGGCCCAATGCCCCGCGCGTTGACGCCGCCGTCGTACGGCCGTAGGCTACTTGCGACCGACCCACGGTGACAAGCGAGAGCGGATGAACCGAGAGCTGCTCCACCGCCGGTACCGCCTCGTATCCGCCATCGGCGAAGGCGGCAGCGGCGCCGTCTGGCTGGCCGACGACGAGCGACTGCCCGGGCGCCAATGTGCGATCAAGGCGATCGCGGTCCCGGCCGGCATACAGGCGGACGATGTCCGCCGCCTGCGGGACGCGTTGCGCTCGGAGGCCACGACGCTCGCGCGGTTGGACCACCCGGCGCTGCCCAAGGTGTCCGACGCCTTCGAGACCGGCTCCGCCGACCGCCCTGGCACGCTGCGCCTCCACCTCGTGATGGACTACGTACCCGGTCGCGACCTGATGGCCGTCCTGGAGGACGCCCGCCGCCGGGACCGGTTCATCGACGAGACCGAGCTGCTGTCGTGGGCGGAGGATCTCTGCGCCGCACTCCAGTACCTGCACGGCCACCGACCGCCGATCATCCACCGCGACATCAAGCCGGCCAACGTCAAGCTGACGCCCGATGGCCAGCTCAAGCTCGTCGACTTTGGATTGGCGATCGCCGTGGCGTCCGACGAAGGGGCATCGCGCACGATCGTCACCGGCGGGGGCACGCGGGCCTACCAGCCCCTCGAGCAATATGGCGACGCGGCCGCCTTGGACGCCCGCGCCGACCTCTACAGCCTCGGCGCCACCTTGTACCACCTCCTGACCGCCCGCGCTCCGGCCGCCGCCAGCGAGCGGTTCATCGACGCCGCCGTGCTGTTGGACCCGCACGCGCTGCGTTCGGATGCGCGCAGCGCGCTGCCCGAGGTCGTCCTCGCCTGCCTCGCCCTCCATCCGGACGATCGGCCGGCTGACGCCGCCGCCGTCCGGCGCATGCTCCGGGCGGCTGGTACCCCGTCGCCCGCAACCAAAGGCGACGCGGCGGTCCCGTCAGGCACAGCCCTGTCGTGGTCGGACGCGCTGTGGCGGCAACGCGTCGTTGTCGCCGCAGCCCTCGTCCTGCTCGCGGTCGCCGCCGCGCTCAGCCTTTGGCCGTAGGCGCCGAGAAGCGTTCCGCGATCGCGGCGCCGATCAGCGCCCCCAGCGCCGCGAGGAAAAGACTGTCCAGTCCGGCCGGCAAGCCCGCGGGGCGATGGACGGCGCCGAAGCGCAGCCCGGCGGCGTACAAGCAGTAGACCGCCAGCGCGGCCACGATCGCGCGCAGCGCCGCTCCGACGCGTTCGCCGCGGTCCCGCCGGCGCCGCCCGGTGGCGCCGGCCCCGAACACGAACGCTGCGCCCAGAGCGGCCGCCAAGTCGGTCCCGCCTGGCCGGGTGGGGTCCGTGTCGGTGATGGCCGCGGCCGCGGGCGTGGTGCGCGGCGGCGCCGGCGGCGGGGTCGCCGCCGGCGCGGGCGGGACGTCGATCACGGCCGCTTCGCGTTCCCCGGCCGCGCCGGCGCGGGCGTGCAGCGTGATGGCGCCGCCCTCGCGCAGCGTGAGCGTCCCGCCGGCGGCGCCGCCGCGGGTCTCGAGCTGCGCACCGACGGGATCGAGGGCCGAGGCGGGTTCGGAGGACAGATCGACGACCGTCCCATCCGGCACCGGATGCCCGTTCGCGTCGTGGATCGGGTCGATGGCGATCTCGATCCGACGCGGCGACGGACCGCGGCCCGCGTTGACGATCCGCAGCGCCAGCGGCGAGGCCGGGTCCGGATCGAGGCGCTGCGCCAGATCGTAGCCCGCCTCGTCGACGGAGACGGGCGACGCCCCCGTCGGCACGCCGTCCCCAAAGAGCGCGGCGACGGCGGCGTCGACGGCGGCCGGAATGCGGGTGTAGGCGCTGATGTGCGCGTCCAGGCGCGCCGCGTTCGTCTCGTCCACGTAATACGGCGGGCCGAAGGACAGGACGGCGATCCGGCCGTGGTTCACCGCCGCGATCCGGTACAGCTGGGGCAGGATCTGACCGCGCAGCGCCCGGATCGCGTCCGGCTCGAGCTCGCCGAACGCCACGACGATCCAGTCGGCGGCCTCCAGATCGGCCAGCGCGCGGGGCGCGTCCAGGCTCGGATCACAGCCGAACAAGGCCGGGCCGGTCGATGCCGCGCCGGGATCACCGAGCGGCGTCGCGTCGGGCGGTGGATCGATAGGACGTTCGCCGGTGGGCGTGGTCGGGGCGTCCACGTCGCCGTTTGGCTCATCAGCGCCCGGGTCGCCCGGCGCAGCAAGGGCCGGGCTGAGCGCCTGCTCGATCTGACACATCGCGTACGAGCGCACGTCGGCCGGATCGATCAGGCCGGCGCCGCGCGGTCCGTAGCGCGCCATCAGGGCGCCCTCGACCAGCGTCGGTCCGGCCTGCGCCATCCGCGCCCAGGCGGCGGCCGACAGGCCGCACGACTCGTTGGCGCACGCGAGCTGCCCGCCGTCATCCGTCACGAGCCGGCCGGCCACGCGCCGCTCCGGGTGGATGATCACCAGCCGATCCCCGCGCCCCGGCGGTCGTTCGGGCAGCTGCCACGCCGTCAAGCCGGCCGCCGTGACCCGCTCGACGACGGCGCGGTTCGCCTCGGAGCCGACCACGCGCACCGCGTTCGCGTCGGCGACGACGTCGTCGGGCGCCCAGCTTGGATAGAGCCGGTGTTTGGCCGCGAGGACCCGATCCAGCGCCGCATCGACGCGCGTCCGGAACGCGCGGTCCCGCCGATATTCGTCCGCGAAGTAGCGGATCGTGTCCTCGACGTTCGCCCTCATCTCGCTCCAGGCGTTGTGCTGGGCGAACTGGGCCAGGATCAGGACATCGTTTCCGGCCAGAAGGGCGTCGCGCGCGATCTGACGGTGGGGAAAGGCGCGGCCGCTCGGGTCGAACCAGCGTTTGACGGCCGGCACGCCAAGGGAATCGGACAGGATCAGCCCGCCGGATTCGTGCCAGGCGCCGAAGTGAAAGTGCTCGAGTGAAAAGAGCGTCGCCAGGCCCGCCCGATCGAACGAGACCGGCAGGCTCGCGCGCTGTGCGTTGCCGCTCAGCCCGCGGTAGCGGATATGGGCCGTCATCAGCGCGTCCGTCGTCGAGCCGTTCGCTTCGGCGCCGTCGTCCGCGCTATCGGCGTCGGCCGCATCGTCCGCTCCGCCCGCACCTTTCGACCCGACCCGCCCGGTCGTCACGGCGCCGAACGGCGGCAGCTCGATCGTCTCGAGGCTCGCGAAGTCCTTTGTCACCACGGGCACTTCCTGATCGGGCAGACGGTCGCTGTCCCCGTGCCCGGGAAAATGCTTGGCGACGGTCAGCACGCGGCCGCGGCTGCCGGCATGGACGCCCTCGATGTAGCGCGCCCCCATCCGCCCAACCCAATACGGATGGCCGCCGAAGGCGCGCGTGCCGATGTCGCCGCCGTTATCCACATGCGGGTTGGCCAGCACGTCGAGCACCGGCCCGAGCAGGACGTTCACGCCGACGGCTTCCATCTCGCGTCCGACGATCTCGCCGACCGCCGCCGCGTTGTCCGGGTCCCAGCCGGCGCCGATCGCCATCGCCGACGGCAGCGCGGTGAAGCCCTCGCGCAGGTGGGTGAGGGGAGCGCCGTTGCCCTCGTGGTCCGCGGCCACGAAGAGCGGCACGCCGTGGGCGTCGGTCAGCGCCGCGCGCTGAAGGTCCGCGGTCAGTCCGCCGATCCGCGCCGGCAGCGCGTCGCCGCGATGGTTGCCAAAGACGTTGTTGCCGGCCTGCAGCACGACGCCGCCGATGCCCCATTCGGCCACCAGCGGCAGGACGCCGGCCAACGGGTCATCCGCGTTCGGCGCGTAGAAGGCGACGACGAGCAGTTGGGCGACCTTGCGCTCCGGGCTGAGCTCGGATGCGGCGGGGTCCGATGGCGCGGTGGCGGTGGGCGGGAGCGACACGGCGCTGGAGGATTTGGCGGACGGCGTCACTCGGGCGCCGGGGACCGCGGGGGGCGGCGTGGGTGAGGCGGCGACGGCGGACCCGTCGGTCGGCGCTTGCGCGGCCACCGCGTGGCCGGACCCGTCCGCGAGCGCCAGGCCGATCGCCGCCGCCAGAAACGACGGCGCGATGCGGCGCGACCGCTGCGGGCCCCGCCCGTGCGTCACGTCGCCGGCGCGGTGGGCAGCAGGCCTTGGCCGTCCCAGTTGCGCACCGCCGCGATCACCGCCGCGAGCCGTTCGCGGTCCAGCTTGCCCGGCGCCTCCTCCACGCTCTCCCAGAGGTCGACGCCCCACGGTTCGGCGGCGCGCAGGGCCGCCGGCACGTTGCGCGCCGTGAGCGCGGCGCTGGCCAGAAGCACGGCGTGGCGGGCGGACGCGGCGGCCACGAGGGACCACCGGTCGGTGCAGTCGTCCGTCAGGTGCGCGACCAGAGCCGGGCGGTCAGCGTCCTTCGTGCGGCGCGGCAGGGCCTTCACGGCCGCGTCGAGATCCGCTGCGCTGCGGACGGTCACCGCCTTGAAGCCGTACGGCGTGATCGCGTCGACCTCCGCGCGCGGCTCGCTGCCGAACAGTTGGGCGGCGTCGAGCTGGCACTGGTCGACGATCCGCTGCACCAGCGGCGAGGGGGTGTCCACGAAGACGCCGATGAAGCCCACGTGCGGCGGCAGCTCGCGCCGAATCGCCCATGCGCGCTCCGTGGTGACATAACGAGGGCTCTGGGCGTTGAACACGCAGGCGATCGTCTGGACGCCGAGGGCGGCGGCGGCGGCGGCATCCTCCGGTCGGGTGACCCCCGTCCACTTGATATGCGTCACGGGCGTCGCACCGGCCAATGGGTCACGGGCAGCCGGCCTTGAAGATCAACGGGTTGCTGATCGGGGAATAATGCACGCCGCGGTTCGCTAGGCTGAGCCAGCGGCGCATCGGATTGTAGGGGGACACCGGCCGGTTCGGGTTCTGCGGCAAATTCCACCCGTACACGCGGTCCGGTTCCGCGAGCGCGGCGTCGATCGCGACGCGCGGGACGCGCCCGAGCAGCCAGTCGCACACGCCAGGGCTATCGCGCGACGGCGTGGGGGACGGCGGGGGCGGCGCGGTGGCGGCGGTCGTCGCCGTCGCGGTCGCGGTCGGCGGCGCGGCGCAGCGGACATCGACGTCCACCTGGGCATCGAACGTCCGTCCGCCCTCGAACACGGCGGCGGTACGGACGGTGCGACCTCCGGCCGCGGCGGCATCGGCCTTCACCTGCCACACGACGGACTTCGTCTCGCCAGGTCCGATCTCGCCGAGCGCTTTCTGGGCCGTCTCGCCCGGCGCGAGCGTCAGGCCGGCGGGTAGCGTGACCGTCGCCAGGCCGGCCTTGAGGGGCGCCAGGTCGAAGTTCGTCACGAACAGCGCGGCGGCGAACGTCGTGCCGCACTCGGCCTCGACGGGCGCGGTGATGAAGGCGCGACCACCCTGGTTCGCCGCGATGCCGTAGCTCGTGTTCACGCTGAAGCCGGCGCCGGGCGCGACGGTCCGCGGGCGCCAATAGAGCGCGACCGCGCTGTCCGCGGTGATCACCCGCGTGGCGTCCACCGTGTAGTCGAACGGCGTCTCTTGGATCTTGCGCCAGTTCGCCAGCACCAGATCGTCCGGCGTCGTGACGCCCGGCCCGCGCAGCAGGCCAAGCCCGCGCAGCCGGCTCGGGTCGAAGTCCTTCGCCTCGAACGCGATCCAAAACGGCGGAACCTCGGCGCCCGAGAAGCGACGCTCAAGGGTGACGGTTCCGACGCCCGGGATGAAGTACGGCGCGCCGTCGTTGCCGGCGATCTGCACGTCCAGGAGCGAGCGGATCCCGATGTCGAGCGCGACAGTGTCCTCGTTCGTGACGTCCCAGCGCATGTCGAGCACGTCCGAACGGCCGCTGTAAGGGTTGGGCTTGAGCGCGAGGATCTGGGTGATCCGCACCCGATGCGGCGTTCGCCGCAGCCACTCCGTCCGCACGGTGGCGGCATCCTCGGTCTGCGCAGCCACGTCGTCCGTGCTGGCGGCGAAGAAGTCGTCCGTGCCGCTTGGCCCGATGATTCGGACGGAAACGTAGCTCGATCCCGTGTTCGAGGCGCCGCCCGGCACGAAGCCGTACAGCATCCCCTTGTCGTCATCGAGCGCCGTGTCCGGGTCGCCGCCCGTCGTCCCGACCGACAGAGCGCCGAGCGGGTTCACGTCCGCGCGGAGGAACTCGTTCGCGACGCGCTTGCACGGATCGGTGCCGGGCCGGCACTCAAAGGGCACAGGATGGAGGGTTCGGACCGCGCCGGCGCGGACCGACGTCGGCGCGCCGCCGTCGGCGGCGCCAGGCCAGAGAGCCGGGGCGCCGGCCAGCGCGCCAAGGATGATGGCCGCGCCGAGCGGCAGCGCCCGGCGGGAGCGGCGTTGGACCGGCGCTTGTGCGATGCGGGACATGGCTGACTCCTTACGGCGACCGCCTGAACGGCGGGCTGCGGCCGGTGCAGCAACGGCCATGCCAACACGGCGGTAGTCGCGAGGGCATGGCGGCGACGCGGCTGGGGCCGCTGGCCGGTCGGGCCGCGCCGCGCGCGCCCGGCCGCTAGCCGCTCGCCTTCGGCTGGAATGGTTTGCTCGCCTCGATCTGATAATAGGCGTGCGGACCGCGCGTGGTGCGGGCGAGCAGGCCGTCGTTGATCGCGATCTTCATCATCGCCTTGATGTCCTGGTTGGACAGGTCGATGATCTCCTTGTTGCGCAGGCCGCGCAGCGCATCGTAGATCTGGATGAACAGGACGGGTTCGTTGAACTGACGGAGCGCTTCTTCGAACACGGCCCAGTCCTTCGTGGACAGGTTCGCCGCGGCCAGCTCCGCGTCGTCCACATCCTCCTCCGTCACGCCGGCGTCCGCGCTTGGCATGTCGGGCGCGAACTGGCTGACGGCGTACGGATCCTCGCCCGGCAGCAGGATCTCGCTGACGGAGCCGCTGGAGAAGATCTGGACCTTCTTGCGCTGCTCCGCCTCGCGGATGAAGTCCTTGAAGCTGCCGACGAGCCGGCCGCGCCGATCCTTGGTCTTCGTCTCGTCGAAGTTGGGCACGAGCTCGAGCATGAGCAGCTTGAGCGTCGCCAGCGTCGAGACATGACCGCGCTCGCGGGCCAAACGGACCGCCTCGACCAGGACGTCGTACGGATCTCGTTCCACCCGATCGGCGGCGTTGACGATGTCCTCGTCGACCTGGCTGTAGAAGTGGAACTCGTCCGCCGACTGGGCCAGGTGGCTGGCGGTGGCCTGCGCGACGCCGATGACGATCGTGCGCTTGCCTTGCTGGCGGATGGCGTTGATCAGAGGAATGAAGTCGCGGTCGCCGGTGACCAGCACGTAGGTGCCGATATTTCCGAACGCGTGCAGCGTCTTCATCATGTCGATGCACAGGTGCATGTCGACGCTGTTCTTGATCGCGCGGCCGGTGCGGCCTTCGTCGCGATCGTAGTGGTACGTCGGGACGTACATGGGCTCGATCGCGTTGGCGTACAGCGCGTTCGTCACCCGTGGGTAGCGATACCAGTCGGCGTAGGCGCGGGCGATCGTCACCCGGCCGTAGCGCTGCGAGAGGTCCATGATGGACTCGAAGTTCGGGCTGGCGTCGTAGCGGTTGCGGACCGAGATGTAGATGTTCTCGAAGTCGATGAACACCGCCACGTCCGGTCCAACGAACGGGCGATTGTCATATTCCACGCGGGGGGGATTCCTTTGGGATGGGGGGCGAATCGGAAGGGCGTGCCGCCCAACGCGCTCGTTCGGGGCGGACGCCGCCCTGCTCCCTCCGGCCAACGGGACGATGGGATGCGGGAAGCGCTGCGCCGGCAAGCGCCGGAGCGAGACGGGCGTCAGTATAGCACGGCCTCCGCCGCGCCTGAACGGAGGCGCAAGCGCGAACGCAGTCTGCGCAGCCCGTGAGCGCCCTGAGCAGAGGCGGGCAAACCCAGCTTCGCCGGGTTCATGTCCCGTTTGACCGCCATGGCCGAGATGCCTATATTACTGCGGTTGCATCCTGGCCAGTCCCTCGCCATCTGCCGCCAACGCGGTCGGTCGTGGTGGGCACCGACGGCGCCGGCCAGGAGAGTGAATCCTTTCCCGGAACGGATCATTCGATCCGGAGCCGCGGATCGTGATTGAGGTCCAAGGAGCGATCACGGAATGGCCAAAAAGCGTGCGGACGATCAGCAGCTCGAAGCCGGCATCTCGCTGGCCAATGTGTCACCCGCCATCGGGGCGGGCAGCCTCGCCCCGCGACGGGCGCGCCGCCAGTATGCGCGGATCAAGAATCATCTGGCGCCGCCGCCCCTGATCCTGGTCCAGCTGGACTCGTTCGAATGGTTTCGGCAGCACGGGCTGACCGAGCTGTTCCACGAGATCTCGCCGATCGTGAGCTTCAACAAGAACCTTGAGCTGCACTTCGTCGGGCATCGCTTCGACGAGCCGAAGTTCGGTGTCGCGGACTGTCGCGAGATGGACATGACGTTCAGCGCGCCGCTCTGGGTCACCGTCCGGCTGATCAACCGGTCGACGGGCGAGATTCAGGAGCAGGAGGTCTTCATGGGCGATTTCCCCATGATGACCGGCAACGGCACGTTCGTGATCAACGGTGCGGAGCGCGTCGTCGTCAGCCAGCTGATCCGATCGCCGGGCGTGTACTTCAGCGCCGACAAGGACCTGACCACCGGGCGCTCGCTCGCTTCGGCCAAGCTGATCCCGAACCGGGGCGCCTGGCTTGAGTTCGAGACGTCCAAACGGGACGTCGTCAGCGTGAAGATCGACCGGAAGCGCAAGTTCCCGGTGACGTCGCTACTGCGCGCCATCGGGTTCGGGGACAACGACGCCTTGCTCGCGCTCTTCGCCGCGGCGGACGACAGCGAGGATCATCCGTTCATCGCGACGACGATCGAGAAGGATCCGACGACGGATGAAGAGGATGCCCTGCTGGACATCTTCCGCAAGCTGCGCCCCGGCGATCCGCCGACGCTCGACAACGCGCGCACGTTCCTCTCGAGTATGCTGTTCAACGAGCGCCGCTACGACCTCGGGCGGGTCGGTCGATACAAGCTGGACCGCAAGCTCCACCTTCGCCCCGGCCAGACGCGCGCCGTGCCGCTGGACGAGCCGCGCCCGCTCACGCTGACGCGCGACGATCTCCGGGCCGTCGTCGCCCACATGATCGAGATCAACAACGAGCGGGAGCATCCCGACGACATCGACCACCTTGGCAACCGGCGCGTCAAGACCGTGGGCGAGCTGATCCAGAACCAGCTGCGCGTCGGGTTGCTGCGCATGGAGCGCGTGGTGCGCGAGCGGATGAGCACGCGGGACCCGGACCAGGTGACGCCGCTCGGTCTGATCAACATCCGCCCCGTCGTGGCGGCGACGCGCGAGTTCTTCGGCGGCTCGCAGCTGTCGCAGTTCATGGACCAGACGAACCCGCTCGGCGAGCTGACCCACAAGCGCCGCTTGTCCGCGCTGGGCCCGGGCGGCCTGCGCCGCGAGCGGGCGGGCTTCGACGTGCGCGACGTCCACCACTCCCACTACGGGCGGATCTGTCCGATCGAGACGCCCGAGGGACCGAACATCGGCCTCATCGGCAGCCTGGCCACGTACGCTCGCGTGAACGACTACGGGTTCATCGAGACCCCGTATCGGCGTGTTCGGAACGTGGTGGCCCCGACCGAGGCGGAGCTGATCGGGCGGGCGCTGCGGGAAGACGTGGCGGACAAGGCCGGCAAGGTCGTCGGTAAGGCCGGCCAGCGCATCGACAAGTCGCTCGCCGCGAAGCTCGTGGCGCTCGGTGGCAAGGACGTGCCGGTCATGCCGTTCGTGACGGAAGAGATCGAGTACCTGACGGCGGACGTCGAGGACCACTACTCGGTCGCACAGGCGAACAGCCCGCTCAACGAAGAGAACGAGTTCGCCGAGGGGCAGGTCACGGTCCGGCGCGAGGATCGGTTCCTGCTGCGGCGGCCGGAAAACGTCGACTACATGGACGTCGACCCCAAGCAGATCGTCAGCGTGAGCACGTCGCTCATCCCGTTCCTCGAGCACGA
>JBDTSC010000056.1:0-13711 GCA_039931375.1 Ardenticatenales bacterium | reverse complement strand
CGCCGATGCTGGACGTCTTGGCGCTCAGCGGCAGGTAGATCGTCCGGCGAGGACCGGACGTCTGCGTTGCGCGGGTGGGAGTGAAGGTCGGCGTGATCGTCGACGTCGGCCGCGCCGTGGTGCTGCCGGGGGCGGGGGTGTCAGAGGGGACCACCTCGGGCGTGTCCGTTGGGGGCGGCGTCTCGCCCGGACGCAGCGTGTGCGTGGGGGTTGGGGACGGGCCGTCGGTCGGCGTCGACGACGGCGTCGGCGTGGTGACGGGCGTGGTGGTCGCGGGCGTGCCCGGCGTCGCCGAGGCGCCGCTCGATGGCCGCGGCGTGGCCGGATCGCCCAGGTGCGCCGAGACGCGGACGCGCTCGACGGTGAAGCCGGCGCGGGCGTCGGCGGCGGGCGGTTCGATGTTGTCGTTCGAGTGGAGGTAGCCGACCGCTTGCACGTCGCGGAACACGTGCGGTTCGAAGAGCGTGATCTCGGGCTTGTACTTGAAGCGGATCCGGTTGGGCGGCTGCGGGCTGTAGAGGGCCCACTCCTCGGCGCGCACGGTCCGCAGCGCGAACGTCGCAGACGACGTCGACGGCAGCCCGGCGGCCTTGGAGATGAACCACTGCTCACCGTCCTTGACGACGATCCGTACCACGCCCGAGTTGTTCTGCGGGATGCCGTCGCCGCCTTCGTAGTGGATCAGCTCGATTTGGCTCGATTCATCCAGCGCGACCTCGCGCGCGTTGCCTTCGCCCAGGAAGTCCTCTTTCTTCCAATACCGCAGGTCCCAGCCGATCGTGCCCGGGCTCGCGCCGTAGTAGAGCTTGTCGTTGGGCTTGACGGGCGACTCGGCCCAGATCTGGGTCCATTTGTACTCGAACGGTCGGTCGTAGCTCTCCAGGATCAGCCCCCCGAAGAAGCGCCAACTCGAGCCCTGTCGGCTTGCGGCGGGCGATAGCGGGGTGACGTCCGACAGCGGGATCGTGAAGCGCTGGTCGTTGTACAGCCCGTCGCGGTCGATGTCGATCTTGTTCTCGACCCCGCCGTCGGCGCCGCGCAGCCCCGCGTCGGTGTCGACGTAGTCGCCGCCCCAATCGACGATCGGGACGCTGCCGCTGAAGACGCCGTAGCGGGCGGTGAGCGCGAGCGGCGACGTCGAGATCGCCACGGAGTGCAGCGCCGCGCCGCCGTCGGACCAGCCCTCGAACGCGTAGACCGTGCCGGCGACGGTCTGGACCTGCGGGGCGGACACCGTTCGGTTCGTGCCGATGATGCTCGGGGCCGTCGCCGGCGCCGTGATCGGCTGGCTGTCGACGACCACGCTCAGGCCGGCCGGTTCCGTGTCGATCGTAAGGTCGACCAGATCCGGCGGGATGTCGCGCGTCGCGATCGTGGTCTGGCCGTCGCTGTCGGTGGCCTGCAGCTCGATGCGCAGGAACCCGTCGCCTTGGGGATGGGCCTCGACATCGACCATGTGGCTCCCGCCGACGACGCCGGCCAGCGCGGGCATCAGCGGGTAGGTGTCGCCGCCCTGGTGCAGATCGATGCGCCACGTCAGGGCGCTGGCCGGCAGCGGGCCGTCCTCGGGATCCACGGCGTGGCCGGCGAAGGTGACCAGCGCGCCGTTGCGGAACTTGAAGCCCGGCGTCGGGAGGTCAAAGGTGATCACCGGCGGGCGGCGGTTCACCACGGTCAGCCGCGCCGGGTCGCTCGTCGCCGAACCTTGGTCGTTTTCGACGATCACCCGGATCTGGGCGCCATCGTCCGCCAGCTGCACCGGCCCGAGCGCCAGGTCCCGTGCGGTTGCGCCAGGGATGTCGACGCCGTCGCGCTGCCAGCGGTAGCGGAGCGAAGGGGTGCCGCTGGCGCGGACGGTGAAGTGGGCCATGGTGTCGACGGAGGCGGTCGTGTCGGCGGGCGGCAGGGAGATGGTCGGCTTGCCGCTGCCCACGTAGTGGATCTTGTAGAGCCGTCCCGCGTCGAAGCCCGCTCCGGAGCCACCGTGCGCTGCCGTGGTGCCGCGCGCCAGGTAGTAGAGGCCGCCGTCGGGCGCGACGGCGAGGTCGACCGGGCCGGGGGTGCTGGCCGTGCCGAAGACGCTGAAGTCCGTCAAGAGGGCCGGGTCGATCGTGCGGATCTCGCCCGTGCAATAGTCCATGAAGAAGTAGAGGTCGGTGTAGTCCGCCGGGAACGGCGCGTCGGCTAGTGCGTCGGGGCTGTAGAACGCGCCGCCCTGGATCGCGCAGCCGCGGGCGTGGCTGTACGAGAAGAACGGCGTCGTGAAGCCGGGCTGCGCCGTCGGGCCTTCGGTCATCGGCCAGCCGTAGTTCGCGCCGGCGGCGCCCTCGTCGATCTCCTCGAAGCCGCTGGCGCCGACGTCGTTGATGAACAGGCGTCCCGAGCCCGGCTCGAACGCGAACGTGAACGGGTTGCGCAGGCCCGAGGCCCAGATCGCGCGATAGCGGCCCTGCGCGTCGCCCGCGTGCGGGTTGTCCGCCGGGATCTCGCCGTCCGGCCCGAAGCGCAGCAGCTTGCCGTGCGTCGACCCGAGGTCCTGCGCCTTCATGCCGTCCGTGTTGTCGCCCGTGGCGGCGTACAGCATGCCGTCCGGCCCGAAGCGCAGCGCGCCGGCGACGCGATCGGTGGCGGCGAGATCGTCCAGGTCCGCGACGATCGAGCCGCTGTCCGAGGCGCCGGAGTTGCCGGTCACCTTGTAGCGGACGATCTGGTTGTGGCGCGTCGGCTGGTCGGTGGTGCGGGTGACGTAGACGAACGGCTGCTGTGGGAAGCCCGGCATGAGGGCCACGCCCACCAAGCCCAGCTCGCTGTCGGCCGTCGTCTCGACGTTCAGCACCGGCGCCGCCACGAGCGCTTCGTTCTCGACGACGCGCAGCGCGCCGCCCTGCTCGGCGATGAACACCCGCCCGTCCGGCGCGACGGTCATCGCCACCGGGCTGTTCAGGCCGTCCGCGATCAGCGTCTCCGCAAACCCAGCGGGCAGCGTGGCCGTGCGGGCGCGCGCCGCCGTCGAGCGGGAGGCTTGCGTCGAGGAGGGAGCGGTGGGGAGGAGGATGAGCGCGAGCGCGAAAAGGGCGCATGCGGCCAGGGGGCGCTTGGGCATGGAACAAGCCTCGCGGGTGGGGGGAACGAGCGGGAAGTGTGCAATTAAGGTAGGACGCGGGGCAACCGGGTGGGGTGACGGGGACTTCCGTCGCGCCGGCGGCCCGGGGCGCGCCGAGCGGATCGGCGGAATCGACCGGTGCAAGAAATTGGCGTCGTTGACGTGTACTGTATGCCATGACGCCACTGTACCTGCCATGGCCTGCCGGCCGCCGCACATCGGAGCCCTCACCGCCGATGACCGCACCCTCGATGTTCGCCCCAGGCGACGACATCCTCGTCGCGCGGACGCTCCAAGGCGACGGCCACGCGTTCGGGCTGCTCGTCCGTCGCCACCAGGACGCCGTGTACAGCCTCTGCTACCACCTTTCGGGCGATGCCGCCGAGGCCGAGGACCTGGCCCAAGAGGCGTTCCTGCGCTGCCACGCCCAGCTCGGCCGCTTCCGCACCGACGCGCCGCTCTGGCCATGGCTCCGCCGCCTGACGGTCCACAGCGCCCTCAACGGCCTGCGTTCCCGCCGCGGCCGACCGCGCCCTGTCTCGCTCGATTCCGCTGCCCACCCCGACCAAGGCGCGCTCGACGTGCCCGCCGATGCCCACGGCCAAGCCCTTGGCCGCACCGAGGCTGCGGCAGGCGCCTGGCATGGCGGCGTCCACGGCCGCATCGACCTCGAGCGGCTCCTGGCCGACCTCGCGCCCACCGATCGCGCCATCCTGGTGCTCCGCTACCTCGAGGATCTCCCGTACGCCGACATCGCGGCCGCGCTCGACGTGCCCGTCTCGACCGTCGAGACCCGCCTCTTCCGAGCCCGCAAGCGCGCCGGCGAGTTGTACCGCGACCGACACCGCGCCGACGTGGAGGTGCAGCATGCCGCGACGAAGCGCTAGCGCTAGGGACGATGCGGCGCTGGCCGCATCCTCTCGGCGGTTGGACGCCGGCGGGCCGCGGACGTCGAGGGCGACCGACGCCGATATGTATCAGACCGCGGCGACGTCCGACGCGGAACGGATCGACGCGGCGCTGCGCGACCGGATCCAGCCCATCGCCGCGCCGGACACGCTGGCCGGCCGCGTCGCCGCCGAGGTCGCGCGATCCCGTGGGGCCACGCTGCGGCGCGGACGACGCACGGCGTGGGCGTCGCGGCGGCCCGCGTGGGCGACGGCGCTGGCGGCCGCGGTCGTCGTCGCGCTGCTCGGCGGTGTCGGGCTGGCGGCGATGGGGGGCGGCGGGACGATCGGGGAGCGGGCGCGGGGGGTGGGGGAGTGGGTGCGGGATGTGTTGGGGGTTGGGGTGCGGGTAGGTGGTGGGCAAGATGGCGAATCGATGTACTGGGTGCCTGGGATGGGGATCGTGCCGCTGGACCCGGCTGCGTTGGTTTCGACAGGGCCGGTGACGGTGACCGTCAGTGGTCGGAACGTCGTGATCGAAGGGTTCGTGTCGGACACGCGTGGAACGCGGATGGCTGTGCGTATGGTCGACGTGGAACGACCTTCGGAGAACGCGGCGGACGAACAGAGGTCGCTCACCCTCTATCCGATGACCGGCGACGCACAATTCGGGCGCAACGACGATCAGCTGTCGTGCACCATTTCGACCGACCTGATCCGAACGCAAGAGTGCACCGTTCCGCCGTTCTCGGCGGCGCAGCGGCGGCGGGGAGATGCTGGATTCTATGTCGCACCAGCGCATCCGATCGGTAACCTCGGCGTCCAATACCCTGGCCAGCCTTTCGATTGGAATCCGGAGCTTCTACAGGCAAACGTCCAACTCGCCGAGGTGGCTGAGGCTGGTTTGCCGAGGGCGCACCGACTGGGTGCGGCCGTGGTACGCGGTGGTCTAAGCCTGCAGGGTTGGGCGGCCGAGGCCGATGGGGGGCGGCTAGCCGTGCGAATCGATGCCGTGGGCGTCCCCACGGCGGATTACGTCCACTTCACGACGCGAGATCACGAACCGACTCGCGACATTGCTCTCGTTCACGATGGGCGACCGGAACTCCGTCCCACCCAGTTGTTCACGCACTATGACCCTGAGAACGATGGACCGAGCGGGATGGGCTTTCGGCTCCCTGTCCCGTTCGAACCGGAGCCGGCAGGGATGGTGACCGAGACTGCATTGCCGGTCACTGCGGTGTTTGCCGTACCCACCGATCGCGACGCCGTCCGAGCAACCGTCCGCGTGGGCCAGCTAGCCTGGAAGGTGGACGAGCACCTCTCCCCCCATGACGATCCGTTCGAAGCGTTGGACGGCGCGAGCCTCGTCGTACGCACGGCGGGGCGGCAGATTTGGGATGGCGCGATACCCCCTTGGATTGGATGGAATGGACTCGACTATCCCGCCTCCTTCCCGTTGATGGCCACGCTCCGTTTCGCCGACGCGTCCATCCAGATCGACCGCGGGATGCTCAGGTACTCCACGGGTGATAACGGGACGCCGGAGCTGGGTCGGCCGCGAAGTCTTCTGCTCAACTGGAGACAGGCGTCAGACGGGGATCGCGTGCTCCAATCGGCGCGGGTGGGCTTGATCACCTCGTCGCTGTGGAGCTGGCCGCCATTTCGGCGTATATGTGACGTGATCGGAGGCGATCTCGTCAGCGACGGCAACGGCGACCGCAGGGTCTTCGTCGAATTGGGCAAAGAGCGACCAGATAGCGTCGAGGTCTGCTTCGTCCAACCCGTGTTCGTAGTACGGGGACCATGGACGATGCCTCTGTCGTCGCCGTAGCCGCTCGGCCCTTCGCGCAGCCGCCGCGATTTGCCCCCACGGAGCACACGGCTAGCATCCTCCCCCATGCGCCCCATCCTCACCCGCTACCTCCTCCCCCTGCGCTCCCGCGCCGCGCTCCTGTTCGTCATCATGCTCGTCGACATCAGCCTCGACCTCGTGAACCCCCAGCTTCAGCGCGCGTTCATCGACGGCGCGGTCGGCGGCGTGCCGGCGGGCGACCTCGTGCGCTTGGCGGCGATCTTCGTCGGCATCGCGTTCGTGCTGCAGGGGCTGTACGTGAGCGCCGGGCTCGTGTCGGCCGAGCTGGCGCAGACGGCGACGAACCGGATGCGCGAGGACCTGCTCGAGCACGTGCTCTCGCTGGACCTCGCCTTCCACGGGCGGCACACGCCGGGCGAGCTGATCGAGCGGATCGACGGCGACGTGGCGACGTTGTCCAACTTCCTGTCGCGCTTCCTGCTCGAGCTCGTCGGCAGCACGTTCCTGGTCGTGGGCGTCCTGTTCATGCTCTTCCGCGTCGACGCACGCATCGGGGGGACGATGGCCGCGTTCGTCGTCCTGGCGATCGCGATCATGCGGGGCGTGCTGCACCTGGCCGTGCCGCACTGGGCGGCGGCCCGCGAGGCGTCCGCGCAGCTGTTCGGCTTCCTCGAAGAGCGGCTGTCCGGGACCGAAGATCTGCGCGCGAACGGCGGTGTGCCGTATACCTTGCGGCGGTTCTTCGCGCTGTCCCGCGAGATCTGGCGCCGCAACCTGCGCGCCTCGCTGCTGGGCTCGGCGACGGGCGGCACGTCCGTCCTGCTCCTGTTCATCGCGATGTCGATCAGCCTGGCCTGGGCCGTCGTGCTCGTCCAAGCCGGCACGATCACGATCGGCACGGGCTGGTTGCTCTTCAGCTACAGCCTTCAGCTCGACGGCCCGCTGTCCGGCATCGCCCGGCAGTTGGGCGATCTACAGCAAGCCGGCGCCAGCATCACCCGCATCCGCGCCCTATTGGACGAGCGGTCGACGCTGGTGGAGCCGCCGCCCGAACGCGCCACAGCCTTGCCGCCCGGCGCGCTCACTGTCGACCTCGTCGGCGTCGACTTCGAGTACGGCGACACGGGCGACACGGGCGACACGGGCGACGCGGGCGACACGGGCGCCGCGGGCGCCGCGGTCGACACGGCGGGCGGGGTTGGCGAGCGGGACGAGGATGGGGATCGCGCCGATGCGGGTGACGACGACGCGGCCGCCACGAAGCCGCCCGCCACGTTGAGCGACGTCACGCTCCACGTCCCCGCCGGCGGAACGCTCGGCCTCCTCGGTCCGAGCGGCAGCGGCAAGACGACGCTGTCTCGCCTGCTGTTGCGGCTCCTCGACCCGACCGCCGGCACCGTTCGTCTCGGCGGCGTGGACGTGCGCGACGTGCCGTTAGACGACCTCCGGCGGCGGGTCGCCATCGTCACGCAGGACGTCCAGCTCTTCAACGCCTCCTTGCGCGACAACCTCACCCTGTTCGACCCGACGATCAGCGACGACGCGATCCGCGCCGCCCTGGCCACCCTGGGCCTTCGCGCCTGGGTCGACGCGCTGCCGGACGGCCTGGCGACGGTGCTCGCGCCCGGCGGCGGCGTCTCGGCCGGCGAGGCGCAGCTGCTCGCGTTCGCACGCGTCTTCCTGGGCGATCCGGGGCTTGTCGTCCTCGACGAAGCGTCGTCGCGGCTCGATCCGGCGACGGAAGCGCGCCTGACCGACGCGATGACGCGCCTGGCCGCCGGCCGCACGGTGATCGTCATCGCCCACCGCCTGGCGACGGTGCAGCGGCTGGACGCGGTGTGCCTGCTGGCGGGCGGCCGCGTCATCGAGCACGGGCCGCGGGCGGCGCTGGCGGCGGACGGTACGTCGCGCTACGCGCGGCTCCTAGCGGCTGGGCTCGAGGATCTCGACACCGTGCTCGACGCGGACGGGGCGGCGGGCCGATGAAGTTCTGGCGCTCGCTGGCCCGCCTCGCCGGCTTCGCGTGGCCGCTGTACGTCACGAGCGGCCTGTTGGCCAGCGTGATGTTCTACCTGGTGCCCCTCCTGCCCGGCCTGGTGGTCAAGCGGATCTTCGACCGTCTGGCGGTCAGCGCAGCGGGGGGATCGGCGGCCGTCCCAGCCGCGGGCGGCGTGGAAACCAACGGCCTGCTCTGGCTGGCCGCGGCCATCGCCGGGATCGGCGTCATGCGCTTCACGTCGCTGCTCGGGGCGTCCGCCGCCGAGCAGTCCCTCCGGCAGGTCGTGGCCACGCTGCTGCGGGCGAACGTCTTCGAGCACATCCTCGGCCGCCCCGGCGCCCGGCCGCTGCCCAGCTCGACGGGGGAGGCGATAAGCCGGCTGAGAGGCGATGTCGAGGCGATCCCCGCGTTTCTCAGCTGGACGCTCGATCCGATCGGACAATCGTTTGCCATCGGCACCGCGTTGGTCGTGCTATGGCGCGTCGACCCGCGGCTGACGTTGGCCGTGTTCGGGCCGCTCCTCGCGACGGTCATGCTGGTGAACGTGCTGGGAGGGCGCATCCGGCGGCTGCGGCTGGCCAGCCGGCAGAGCGAGGGCAACGTCACGGGGCTGATCGGCGAGATCGTCGGCGGCGTCCTGGCCGTCAAGGTCGCGGGCGCGGAGGCGCGCGTGATCGCCCACTTCCGCGCCCTCAACGCGGAGCGCCGCCGCGCGGTGCTGCGCGACACGGCCCTGTCCCGTGGCATCGAAGCGCTGACGTACAACATCAGCTCGCTCGGGGTCGGGCTCCTGCTCGTCCTCGTCGCCCTCCGGCTGCGCGCCCAGCCGGGCACGTTCGCGGTCGGTGACTTCGCGCTCTTCGTGTCGTACCTCGAGTGGGTGACGGTGATCACGAGCATGTTCGGCCAGTACCTGACGAACTTCCGCCAGACGGACGTCTCATTGAAGCGCCTAGCCGACCTCGTCGACGATCCGGCGCCCGACCGCGTCCTCACCCGCCATCGCCCCGTCCACCTCTGGCGCCCGCTGCCCGAGCTGGTCGAAGCACCGCGCACCGACGACGACGACCTGGCGACGCTCACCGCGCGCGGCCTCTCGTTCGTCTGGCCCGACGGCGCCCGCGCCATCGACGGCGTCGACCTGACGATCCGCGGCGGCACGGTGACGGTCATCACCGGCCCCATCGGCGCCGGCAAGACGACGCTGCTGCGCGTCCTCCTGGGCCTGCTGCCCGCCGAGTCCGGCGCGATCCACTGGAACGGCCGCCCGGTCGACGACCCGGCCGCCTGGTTCGTCCCGCCGCGCGCCGCCTACACGCCCCAGACGCCGCGTCTCTTTTCCGACACGCTCCGCGACAACCTCCTCCTGGGCCTCGCCCGCGACGACGCCGCGCTGGCCGAGGCGCTCGCGCGCGCCGTCTTCGACGCCGACGTGGAAGCGATGCCCGATGGCCTGGACACGCGGATCGGGCCGCGGGGCACGCGCCTGTCGGGCGGCCAGGCGCAGCGCGCGGCGGCGGCGCGGATGCACCTGCGCACGCCAAGCCTCCTGGTCTTCGATGACCTGTCCAGCGCCCTCGACGTCGAGACGGAAGCGCGGCTGTGGGACCGGCTCTTCGCGATCCCGAGGCGGACGGTGCTGGCGGTCGCGCATCGGCGGGGGGCGCTGGGGCGGGCGGATCAGGTGGTCGTCGTCGACGGGGGGAGGGTGGTGGCGGTTGGGACGGTGGCGGAGTTGCTGGCCGAGAGCGAGGTGTTTCGGAGGCTGTGGGTCACCTCCCTATCGCCGGCCCCCACCACACCGCGAACGCGATGATCACGTACAACCCCACCAGCGCCAGCCCCTCGAGCCACGTCGACTCGCCGTCATAGACGATCAGTGCGCCCAGGAGCGCGGCCAACGAAAGTGCGCCGATGAGCAGCGGCGACAGGACGAGCGTCAGCGCCGGGCCGCCCATCACGTAGCTCACGAAGACCAGAACGGGCGTGAGCGCTAGGGCGACTTGCAGGCTGCTGTTGAAGATCAGGCTGATCGCGAGGTCCGGCTTGTTGGCGGCCGCAGCCTGGATCCCGGCCACGTTCTCGACGGCGTTGCCGGCGATCGCGACGATCACGAGGCCGGCGAACGCCTGCGACAGGCCCGCGCTGGCCATGGCCGGTTCGAGCGAGGCCACGAACCACTCGGAGACGAACGCCGCCGCGACCGCGGCCGCGGCAACGATGCCAATCGCCATCCCGAGCGGCCACGCATTCGTCACTTCGTGCGCGTTTGCGCTCGCGCCCGGTCCGCCGGCGAGGGAAAACGGGATGCTGGCGATGAAGACCACCAACAGCACGCCCGCCACGATGAGGCTATACGCGACCGCGTGGCCCGCGTCCGGCGCGCCCGGCGCGGTCGCCAGCGCCGGGATCGCCAGCGCGGCGACGGCCAGCACGAGCAATATGGTCATCATGCGCGTCTTCGTCGTTCCGAACTGCTGTACGCCGTGCTTCAGGCCGCCGACGAGGAACGCCAGGCCGAGCATGAGCACGCTGTTGGCCAGGATCGACCCGACCAGAGCCGTCTGGACAACGGTGGCCAGGCCGGCGCGAAGGGCGAAGAACGAGATCATCAGCTCCGGCAGGTTGCCGAGCGCCGACTGCAGCACGCCCGTCGCGCCCGGCCCTAGGCGATGCCCGAGCTGGTCCGTGCCGTGGCCGACCATCATCGCCAGCGCCGCCAGTGCGACGGCCGACGCGCCGAACACGATCCGATCGTCCGCGCCGGCGGCGCGCAGCGCGAACGTCCCGAGGCTGGCCAGGACGGCGACGGCGATCGTCCAGCGCTCGGTCGTCCTCAGCCGCCGCCAGCCGCGTGGTTCGGTCGATGCCATCGGGAAAGCCTCCTCGCGTCCGTCGATCGGGTCGGCGCGGGAGTATATCAGGCCGCGCGGCATCGGGCGGCAGCTCCCGAACGCGGCAGCCGCCGTGGCCGGAGTTCCGACCACGGCGGCTGCGGCCAATGCCAAATCGCCAATGCCAAATCTAGAAGTCGTTGATCTGACCACGCCAAGGCGGATCCGCTCAGCCGTTCGAGTGCAGGCCGATGCTGTTGCCCTCGGTGTCCGTGAAGAAGCCGATGAAGCCGAACTCGCCGATGTCGTGCTTCTCCGTGGTCACCTTGCCGCCCGCGCCCGCGACGCGCCCGAGCATGACGGCCAGGTCGTCGCCGCCGTTCAGGTAGATCGCGACGCCGTTGCCGCCGGCGGGCTTGCGCGTCTCCTCGAAGGCCAGCGCGCCCCCGACGCCGTTCTCGCCGCTCGGAAGCGCGGCGTAGTTGCCGTCGCTGCCCTCCATCGGCGTGATGGGCCCGCCGAGCACGGTGCTGTAGAACGTGATGGCACGCTGCATGTTCTCGACGGGGATCTCGAACCAGTTGATCGCGTTCACGTACTTGGTCTCCTTGAAGGGTTGGACAGGGTGCCGAGGCGTTTCCGGCGTGCATATACGGCCGGGCGCGCGGCGGGGTTCGTACAATCGACGTTTGACAGCCGTCGATGGTGACAGTATAGAACACGCGTTCTAGTCCGTCAAGGCGCGCAAGGTTAAATCTTCTTGCCCACCCATCCCCCACGCGGAGCGCTGCGCTCGATGTCCACGAACCCGTCCCCGCCCGCCGATCCATCGACCCACACCGCTCCCCGAGCCGCCGACGCCCCGTCCGTCGCCTTCACGCCCGCCGACGACGCCGCGCGCCTGTCGCGCGTTCTGTCGCTGCCGACGTCCAAGGTGCTCGCGACGATCGCGCTGATCGACGACGGCAACACCGTGCCGTTCATCGCCCGCTACCGCAAGGAGGCCACGGGCAGCCTGGACGAGATCGAGATCCGCGCCGTGGCGGACGGCCTCGAGCAGCTGCGCGCGCTGGACGCCCGGCGGGCGACGGTCCTCGCCGCGATCCACGAGCAGGGCCAGCTGACCGACGCGCTCCGGGATGCCATCCTGGCGGCCGAGACCCGCACGGCGCTCGAGGACCTCTACGGGCCGTACAAGCAAAAGCGCCGCACCCGCGCGATGATCGCCCGCGAGAAGGGGCTCGGCCATCTGGCGAACCTGATCCTGCGCCAAGTCGTGACGCCCAAGACGCCGGCCGAGCTGGCGGCGTCCTTTGTAGGCGACAAGGTCGCCAGCGTCGACGAGGCCCTCGCCGGCGCCCGCGACATCGTCGCCGAGACCGTGGCCGACGACCCGGCCGTGCGCGGTGGGACGCGGCGGCGGGCGCTGGCGTACGCGGGCGTCGACGTTGCCCGCAAGGACGGCGTCGCCGACGAGAAGGGCGTCTACGAGACGTACTACGATTTCCACGGCCGCGTCGACCGCCTCCAGCCGCACCAGACGCTCGCGCTGAACCGCGGCGAGCACGACGGCGTGCTGCGCTTCAAGGTCAACGTGGCCGAGCGCGACTGGCGGGACGCGATCGCGGAGCGCTACCGCGTCGACGCGCGGTCACCGCTGGCCGGGGACCTCGCCGCGGCCGTCGACGACGCGGCGGCGCGGCTGCTGCTGCCGGCGATCGAGCGCGACGTGCGGCGTGCGCTGACGGAGAAAGCCGAGGCGCATGCGATCGACGTGTTCGCGCGCAATCTCCAAGGGCTGTTGCTGCAGGCGCCGCTGGCCGGCCACACCGTCCTCGGCCTCGACCCCGCCTTCCGCACCGGCTGCAAGCTGGCGGTGGTCGACGCGACCGGCCGGGTGCTCGCGACCGCTAAGATCTACCCGCATCCGCCGCAGAACGAGCGCGCTCCGGCGATGTCGGCGCTGCGCGACCTGATCCGCCGCCACGGCGTCACATTGGTGGCGATCGGCAACGGAACCGCCTCGCGCGAGAGCGAGCGCCTCGTCGCCGACGTCGTCCGCGACCTCGACGGCGTGAAGTACGTCGTCGTCAGCGAGGCGGGCGCGAGCGTGTACAGCGCGAGCGTGCTGGCCCGCGCGGAGCTGCCGGGCCTGGACGTCACGGAGCGCGGTGCGGTGTCGATCGCGCGGCGCCTGCAGGACCCGCTGGCGGAACTGGTAAAGATCGACCCGCAGTCGATCGGGGTCGGGCTGTACCAGCACGACGTCGATCAGAAGGCGCTGGCGCATTCGGTCGACGGCGTCGTCGAGTCCGTCGTGAACCGCGTCGGGGTCGACGTGAACACCGCCTCGCCCGCGCTGCTCGCGCGCGTGGCGGGCATCGGCCCGAAGCTTTCCGAGGCGATCGTGGCGCACCGCGATGCGGGCGGTCCGTTCGGCAAGCGCTCAGCGCTGAAGGCCGTCGCGGACCTGGGGCCGAAGGCGTTCGAGCAGTCCGCCGGCTTCCTGCGCATCCACGGCGGTGACGAGCCGCTGGACGAGGGGGCGATCCACCCGGAGAGCTACGCGGCGGCCAAGGCGCTGCTCAAGCGCACGGGCCTCGCGCCGTCGTCGCCGCCGGAAGCCAGGCGGGCGCCGTTGGATGCGCTCGTAAAGGCGGACGGCCCGGCGGCGCTGGCGGAGCGACTCGGCATCGGAGAGCCGACGCTGCGGGACATCGTCGAGCAGCTGCTGCGGCCGGGGCGCGACCCGCGCGAGGACGCGCCGGCGCCGCTGCTGCGCGAGGACGTGCTTTCGATGGCGGACCTGACCGTCGGGATGCAGCTCTCCGGCACGGTGCGCAACGTCGTCGACTTCGGGGCTTTCGTGGACATCGGCGTCGAGCACGACGGGCTGCTGCATCGGACGGCGGTGCCGGCGGGGGTGCGGCTGGGGGTGGGGGATGTCATCGAGGTGGAGGTGGTGCGGATCGAGGCGGCGAGGGGGCGGGTGGGGTTGGGGTGGGGGGCGTAGGCGGCAGGAACCGCGCTCTGCTTCCGCAGCCATTGGACGTTGCTCCACCCGATCGTCGG